>CAMATE010000010.1 GCA_945861075.1 Akkermansia muciniphila | reverse complement strand
ACCACACCGGCCGCCGAAAAGTGATCCTGGAGGTCACGTTCCTGCGTCTGGTAGGACAGGTTTCCCACAAACAAACGGGAATTGTTATCCATACGACTTTTGGCCGCTCTTCAACCGAGTGAGGGAAACTGCACCAGCAGACTTCAATTGCGGGGACATAACTGAGCGACCTCCACAAACCGTCAACGTGACGCCGACACTACATGTTCCAAACGGACGTGCTATGTATAGCCATCCAATGAAGTTGGTCAAATGCATATTAGTAGCACTGACTAGTACCCCCCTTTTGCCTCTATGCCCTTCTCCGGTGACGTCGACTCAGAAAATTTCTGAACTGAGTCGTCAGGCACATCAAAACTGGCACCGACTGATTTATCAAAACGGCAGTCCATCCGATCGAGCAGGAATCACTGGCAGTTTGTTTAGATCCGTACCTACGCTGATCTCCAGAACTTCCCATGATTCCCCTGCACCGCCTTCGCGCTGGCATTATCGGCACCGGCTTCATCGGCCCGGTCCACATCGAGGCACTCAAGCGCCTGGGTGTGCAGGTCAACGCTGTCTGCGGTTCCACGGCCTCGGCTCGGGAATGCGCGGAGCGCTGGGGTATTCCCGAAGTGTATGGCGACTATGACGTCGACGCCCTCGTGAAGTCACCGAACGTCGATGTCATCCACATCACCTCGCCCAACAAAGCGCATGTGACGCAGTCGCTCAAGGCCCTTAAGGCAGGCAAACACGTGGTTTGTGAAAAACCGCTAGGCATGAATTCCCGGGAAACCGCTCGGGTCGTGACGGCAGTGGGCAAACCCGATGCGCCGGTGTTTGCCGTCAACTACATGTGCCGATTCTTCCCGGCCATCCTCCAAATGCGCGCCATGGTCGCACGCGGTGATCTGGGAAAAATCATCCATGTGCAGGGGCACTTTTTCCAAGACTGGCTGCTCCACGAATCCGACTACAATTGGCGCCTTCTGGCTTCCGAAGGCGGAAAACTGAGGGCGGTCGGCGACATCGGAACACACTGGATTGATGCCGTGTCCTTCATTTTGGGCAGTCGGGTCGAACGGGTCTTTGCGCACCTAGAAACCTTCCACAAGACGCGTTTCCGGCCGCCCGGAGCCCTCAAGACATTCGCCACCCCGGACCCGGCCTCCCGCATCCCCTACCGGGTGGACACCGAAGATTTCGGCAGCGTCCTGCTGCGTTTCGGAAAATCCGATCACGGCTTTGCCGAGCAGGTCCACGCCAACGCTTCCATCTCGCAAGTGGCCGCCGGATGGAAATGCAGCCTGTCCCTCGGAATCTACGGCACACGCTGCAGTGCTCGTTGGGATTTCCAGCAACCCAATGAAATCCACATTGGCCGACGCGATGGCCCGAATGAAGTGCTGCAACGGGGAACGCCCGGATTCCTCGAAGACGTGGCCGGATTCACCGACACTCCGGGCGGACACCCCGAGGGGTTCCCGGACAGCCACAAGATGCAGTACCGGGCGGTCTATGAGCACATCGCCGGTGGCCGCAAGTCTCCGGTGCTGTTCGCCACGGCCGCGGACGGCCACCACGAAGTGCGACTGTGTGAGGCGGTGTTGCGATCCAGTCGCTCAGGTCGCTGGGTTCGAATCTAACCCAGAACGGGCTTTTTCCAGATCGGCACCACCCGCTTCATCTCGTCGATGACCCATTGGCAGGCGTTGAACGCCTCGCCGCGATGGGCCGATACGACCTCGATCCACAGGGAAGCTTCTCCGACGGCCACCCTCCCGATGCGATGGATCAACCGCACGGATTCTACCGAACCCCTCCGCTCCAATTGATCGAACAGGTTCTGGAACTGGTGCTCGGCCATGGGAACGAAACAACTATAATCGATTGCCGCGATGAGCTCGCTCCCCTCCTGAGCGCGAACCACTCCGGAGAAATAGACCGCTGCCCCCATGCCAGCAGACATGGAGCGGGCCGCCAGAAGCCCCGCTTCATCGATCGGGTCGTGGGTGATGGACAGGAAACGCTTCATCCGCCTTGGACGGGAGGGAACAAAGAAACGCGGTCACCGGCTTTGAGGACATATTCCCCGTCTTGATACTCGACCCCCACGGCAATGAGGGTCGATCGACGCATTTCGGCCAACGCCGGATGCGACGTGTAGAGCTGCTTTAAAAACACCTCGATCGTCGCCCCATCCGAAACAGTGACGACAGTCTCCGCGCAGCCGGCCAGCTCCGCGAAATAAGACCAGAACGTCACCGGAATCATCATCGGGAAGCCTTGCGAACCGGAGCCTCTTTCGGAGCGTACACTTCGGGTTTGAGCACTCCAACGTAAGGCAGGTTGCGATAGCGCTCGGCGAAATCGAGCCCGTATCCCACGACAAAGAGGTTCGGAATACGGAAGCCGACATAATCCGCCTCGAAGGCACCCACGCGACGCTCCTTCTTGTCGAGCAGCACGCAGGTGCGGATGGAGGCCGGCTTGAGGGCCGCGATTTTCTCCGTCACCGCCCGGAGGGTTTTTCCCGTGTCGAGGATGTCATCAACCACCAACACATGCGTGCCTCGGACATCGAGCTTGAGCTCCTTATTGAAAACGAGGGTGCCCGACTCGGTTCCTGCCCCATAGCTCGAGACCCCCAGAAAATCGACCCGCAGCGGAAAGGGCAATCGACGCAGGAGATCGGCCAAGAAAAGCACCGTCCCACTGAGCAGTGAGACCACGAGGACATCCTTGCCCGCGTAATCCTTGGCGATGGCTTTGCCCATCACGGCAATGCGCTTCTGCAGATCAACTTCTGGAATCAGTACGCCCGCCAGATCAGCTCGTTGGCTCGCCGGAATACGGCGGGTGAGTTCTTGGGCCAGTCGCGGTTTCGATAGGGGCATCAGAATCCTTTGGGAAAGTCAGTGGAGTGGCTGGGTTGCGGGTCAAAGGCGCTGGGTCAAACGCCGGCCATTCACTGCCACAGCTCAGCGTCCTTGTCCAACCCACCGTTGAACCTCCCTCATCGCAGAATCAGATATGACGGGAGTCGTCGGCATCCTTCGCCTGATAACCAGAATCCTGACGCTTGAGGTTGACCTCATTCTTTTTGACGTAGGCGGCGAACACATCGTCGGCACTCATGCCCAGCACCTGCGCCATGCTGATGAGAAAGTGAAGGCAATCCACCACCTCAACCCGGGCATTCTGCTCGTCGAACTTCTGGTACTTGGCCCACCACTTCCAGGGCACGCTGTCGGTCAATTCGGCCAATTCCTGCGACATAGCACGGCAATAGTTGAGGATCCACTGGGTCTTCTCGGCCTCGTTCATGGCGTCGGTATGAACGCCGATTCGGGCATTGAGGGACTTCTGCATCCGGAAGAGTTCGCGCAACTGGTCGGGTGTTTCCATTGGCTGCGGAGAATCCAGACCCGAGCGCCTCCGCGGAAGTGCAAAAGCAGCATCCCAGCATCCGGTGACAATCCGTGAGCGACAGCGGCACCAGACTCGGATTCCATCCAGTCATCCGGCATGCACCCTTCTGCCAATCCACTTCAGGAAGAAGTGCCCCTCCTCCTCCAACGTCATGAGGTCGAGCCTGAGCATGTGCAACAGGTAGCCCGTCTGGCGCTGAGCCTCTTCGATCAACTGCGCCAATTCCATGGATACGGTGATGGCGAACGACGGTTGATGGAATGTGCGGCCCTGTTGCACGACATCGGTTGGTCGGTTTCTGGTGATGACGGACGTGGGCACCACAAGTCCTCGGCCAAACTCATCCGCGAGTTCGCCTGGAAAACCCTGTCTCCCACAGACATTCGCTGCGTCGCAGCCGTCGCCCGCTACCACCGCAAAGCCTTGCCAAAAAAGGACCACCCGGATCTCCAGGGAATGAACCCCGTTGAACGCACCGAGGTTTCATGGCTGGCAGCCTGTCTGCGGACCGCAGACGGACTCGATCGGCGCCACCTGCAGCGGGTGACCGACATCGCCGTCCGAAGTTCGAGCGATTCGGTGGATTTGTGGGTATCCGCCTCCGGTCCCATCCAAGAGGAATTAGCAGCGGCGGACAAAAAGTCCGACCTGCTCCGAAGCCTCCTGCCTGGCTCGCTTCGTTTGTTTTCAGGCATGCCCCCTAGCTAGGCCTCCATGGAATAAGCCCATTTTTAAATGGCCGGTTTCACTCTCCATTCCAACCCTTCGGGCTCCATGTCCCTGTGCGCACATTGCGAGGGGCCGATTCCTGAAGCCGGGTCATCCGATGGGCCGCCCCAGCGATTTTGCTGCTACGGATGCCGATTGTTGGGAGAGCGGCCGAAACGCAACGGCTCGCCCAACTCGACGGGTGGAAACGCCGTCTTCCGCGTGATTCTCGGAGCGGTCATTGCCAGTCAGACCATGCTCATTGGTTTTGCGCTGAACTTGTCCGAAACAGAAGGGACCCAGCGAATGGTCCTCCACGGCCTATCCATCGCGCTGACCTTGATCGTGATGGCCCTGCTCGGTCTTCCCCTGCTTCGCGCCACATGGGACTGCGCCTGCCGACGGACCTTCGGCCTGGAAGCGCTGTTCGTCTCCGGTGTCTGCGGAGCCTTCGGGGCGTCGTTGGTGTCCAGCCTGCGCGGAACCGGTCCGGTGTACTATGAAGTGGTGGCTGTCCTCCTGAGCGTCTACAGCGCGAGCAAGGTCTTGACCGCCCGAGCCCGCGAACAAGCACTCTCGGAAACCCGCCGCCTCAGCGAGACCTTCTCCACGGCACGTCGGATCGGACCGCCCGAAGAGCTAGTTCCGATCGACGCCATCGCTGAAGGCGACTGTGTCCGGGTGCTGCCCGGCGAAGCCATCCCGGTCGATGGCGTGGTCATTCAAGGCGAGGGATTCGTTCGAGAGACTCCGCTGACGGGCGAGCCCGAACCCGTCATCCGCCGTGTCGGAGATGCCATCCTGGCGGGCGGCTTCAGCGAAGATGCCGAGTTGCGGATCCGTAGCCGGACGACGGGCCGCGACCGCCAGATCGACGCATTGATCCGCCGGGTTGAAGAGGCGCGGGCCACCTTGAATTCCAGCCAAGCCCAATCACAGGCCGACCGATTGGCTCGGGTCTTTCTACCCATCGTCCTCAGCACCGCTCTCGGGGCTTTTTCGTGGGGTGTCTTCCACGGCAACTGGGAAGCGGGGCTCTTCAATGGATTGTCCGTGCTGTTGGTCGCCTGCCCGTGCGCCTTGGGTTTGGCAACCCCATTGGGATTGTGGCAAGGCATGGCCACGCTGGCGGCCCGTGGCGTGGTGGTCCGGGACGCACGCGCCTTAGAACGGTTGGCTTCCGTCAACCGGGTCGCGTTCGACAAGACGGGAACACTGAGCGAACCACAACTCACCCTGGTAGATGTCGTCGCCAGCGGAGACGCCCTTCAACGCCACCAATGGATGTCGATCGTCGCGGCCGTGGAGTCCCGGAGCCATCATCCAGTGGCACGGGCCTTCCGAGATCGGGTGCCCGACCCCGCGATGAACATCGAGGTCGAAGACTTCATCGTGGTCCCGGCCTGCGGCGTGCAAGCGCGCGTCGCCACTGGGTCCGATCCCACCATGGTCATCCGGATCGGCCAGAGGGATTGGGCCTGGGAACACGGGCTCGATGAGCGATTGGAACAACGCCTACAAGGCTCAGGCAGTCGGGTTTGGATTTCTGCCGATGGCCAACCCGTCGCCGTGGCGCTGGTCCGGGAACAGCTCCGATCTTCTGCGGCGGCCACCTTCCAGGATCTGGATCGCATGGGTATCACCCCTTGCGTGCTCTCCGGTGACCAATTCGCACGGACCCGGGAACTCCTCGCCGGCATGACCGAGGAAAACCACCTCCATTCAGGCCTCACCCCGACGCAGAAAGCCGAACGAATCCAACAGTGGCAGGCCCAGGGGCACTGCGTGTTGTTTGTCGGCGACGGAGTGAACGACGCACCGGCGTTGGCGGCGGCCGATGTCAGCGTCGGCCTGCTGGAAGGCGCCCCGCTGGCAAGCGCCACCGCCGATCTGGTGTTGTGCGGGGGCAATTTGCGGGAAATCCCGGAGGCGCTCGCCGTGGCTCGTGGGGTCCGGAATTCAATCCAACGAAACCTTCGATTCGCCGTCGTTTACAATAGCATCGGCATGATCCTCGCGGCCACCGGCCACCTGCACCCGGTAGCGGCCGCCCTTTTGATGACAGGCAGCAGTGCTGTGGTGAGTTGGCGGGCCTGGCGCGGTGGGTCCTGCCACCTGAGTGTCAGCCCCAGTGCCAACCCACCAAGTCGGTGGCGAGGTTGGCTTTTGAGCGCGAGTTTCCTCCTTCAACCACCGCTGCTCATCTGGCTGGGAAATCTCAGCGCGATCCCCGCCGCAGGCATCTCTATTTTAGGGCTGATGGGGGCCTGGTTCTCGGAAAGCAGCATCCGCAAAACCAGCATCCCCGCTTCAGACACGTCCACTGCGAAATGGAATTGGATGATCTGGGGCATGCTGGGGCCAGCCAACCTCGCCATGCTTGCGGGATGGTGGGCCGACGCGGGTTTCAGGAAAGTCATGCAGGAGGGCCTCTGCCTTTGCTGCTCAGGCCACCGGTTTTTCGACCTGAGATCCGGGATTCCTTGGATGACCGGAGCCATGGTGATGGCGGGACTGCCGTTCATGAAGGGGGCCATACTGGCTTGGCCAAAAACCCACCATCGAATCGCCACGGCCACCGTTCTGAGTCTATCGATGGCCGGCGGCATGAATTGGGGAGCGTCGCTGGCATTGCGCTGGGCCGGGCCGGGGCATCCCTGGCAATTCCTCATCGCCTACGGCGGCATGACCTGCGGCATGATGACCGGCATGCTCTTCGCCTGCGCCCTCATCGAAGCCCTTCGACATCAACTCAAAGCGATCCGCCGGTAGATGGGGCTCGTGCGGCACGGGGCACCGACCGCCAAATCCACCAAAGTCGAACCCAGGCTGCGCCGCTCCGGAGCTTCACGGGTTGCGGAATGGGGCTGCCTGGGGCCAGTCGGCGGGCTGCACGAAATCCTGCCTCCGCCCCGCATTGGACCGACCGTTGACCCAGATCTTATTCATTTCGCGGGTCATGGCCCGAGTCACTTTGGGCACATCAGCCACTCGATTGGTGCGCTCGGCCGAATCGCTTCCCAGATGATACAATTGAAGCTGGGGCAACAGGGCAGCCTCTTTGCTTCCCGGCTTCGGATCGCTCCAACCACCGCTGTCCGGCGTGAAGAGGAGTTTCCAGGGTCCCTGCCGAAGTGCGAAGAAACCCTGATTGGAATGGTGCACCAGCGAGTCACGGCCAACTTTGGCCCGGTCTCCGCGGCGCAATTGCGGCAGGAAGCTGATGCTGTCTTCGGCCGCCTGTCCTGGAAGGCGCTCGCCCAGGATATCCGCCAAGGTCGCCAACAAATCGAGCTGCCCCACGAGGCGGGAACAAGTTGAACCCGCGGGCACTTCGGCAGGCCACCGCACGAGGAACGGGACTCGGTGACCTCCCTCGAACAAGTCGGCCTTATGTCCGCGGAAACCCGCACTGGGGTCATGGCCAAAGCGGCGTAATTCCCCCAAATTGGCCGCCGGCGAACACCCATTGTCGGCCGTGAACACCACGAGGGTATCCCGGGATATCCGCAGTGCGTCCAAGGTGTTGAGAATATCCCCGACCGTGGCATCCACCTGGGCCACGAAATCGCCGTAGGGATTGGTTTGGGTGCGTCCAACGAATTCCGGGGTCGGCACGGTCGGCGTGTGGGGCGAAGCCAAGGCCAGATAGAGAAAGAAGGGGGTTCCATCGACCGCCCGGGCCTGGGCGCGAGATTCAATCCACGCCAAGGCTTCACGACGAAACCGAGGATGCACCTCCTCATGACGAAAATCCGAACCGATCAGCCCGGCGCGCCACATCTTCGGGCCTGGACTCGCCGCAACCCTGTCACGAGGCACCGTCGTCGATCGATCCTGACTCAGGTACACGAACGGAGGCATGTCCAGAGAGGCGCTAATTCCGAAGAACCGGTCAAATCCATGAGACAACGGACCTCCCCCGAACGGTTGACCGAAATCCACTTCCTCCAGTTTTTGACCCGTGCGCACCCAATCCACCCCCAAATGCCACTTCCCAACCATCCCGGTGGCGTAACCCTGTTGTTTGAGAAACCCCGCCACCGTCAACCGCCCCGGCTCGATCAAGCTTGGATCATACCCGTGCAGCACACTCGACTTGAGTTTCCCCCGCCATGAGTAGCGGCCCGTCAACAGCGTGTAACGGCTCGGCGTGCAAACCCCCGAAGCCGAATGAGCATCGGTAAACGTCCGTCCCTCGCGAGCCAACCGATCGATCCCCGGAGTTTTCCAAGCGCTCTTCGGATTCAGGCTGGAGACATCGCCGATTCCCATGTCATCGGCCAGAATGACGATCACATTCGGCCGAGAAGCCTGTCCCATTCCGCCGAAGCCACGAGAGCCCATCCCCCCGAAGAAACAACCCAGTAGCCAGACCAAAATCCAACCCGGCACCCGACAGCGCAGCCTAGAAAAAGATCGCATGGGAATATTTCGTCAAACTGCCCATCCGCCCCCCCTTTGACCAGCCCCGTGTAGGGACAGGCTCCAAATCCATCCGCCGGGGACAGGCTCCAAATCACCCAGCGGTAGCGGGATCGGGCCGGAGCGAGCATTGGAAGCGATCAAACCCCTCTCCTCGCGCGACAAGCGCGAAAGCCTCATCCTACCCCGAGCTTCCCTGCGAGCGCAGGACTGATCCCGCGGAGCCCCCACCGCCCACGCACCCCTGGCGCCAGCCCCGGCACTCGGCCACCGGAAAACAGGTGTCCCCACGTTCCCTGCGAACGCAGCACCAACCCGCGGAGCCCCACCGACCACTCACCGCCTGCGCCAGCCACTCAACCCACCTCCTCCAAACGCTCCCAATGAGGGACAGGCTGCATCTCAGGAGGCCAACTTGGCCGTAACGATTCAGTGAGATCGGTCGCACTGGCTCAATTCCGAACAACGAAACCGTCGTTTTGCAAATAACTTGCATTAAGCACCTCCCCGGAATTGACTTTATGCGCCGTCGTTCCAAACATAGTCTCCAATGATCACAGTCTGCCGATAATGCGATCCTTCATTTCCATCGCACTCAATGCGTTCATGGAGTTGGTCCGACAGCCGATCTTCCTGCTGTTAATGACCACGTCTTCCGGCTTTTGCGTTTTCATCGCGGCGGTGCCCTACTTTGGTTTTGGTGAAGATCCCAAGCTGGTGAAGGACATGTCGCTGGCCCTGATGCTCCTGTCGGGGCTTTTTGGTGCCGTGCTCTGCGCTTCATCCAGTGTGGCTCAGGAAATCCGCCTGGGAACCGCGCTGACGGTCCTCTCGAAACCCGTGGGCCGTTGGACATTCCTGACCGCCAAATACGTCGGATTGTCCGCCTCGCTGGCGTTAATGACCTTTTCCAACGTGATTGCCGCCCTCTTGGCTGGACGCATGGCCTTTGACGCCTACGGGGACACGGATGTGCGGTCACTGTTGATCTATGGCGGGTCCGGGGTACTGGCCTATGCCGTGGCCGGATTCTTCAACTTCTTCCTGCGACGCGGATTTGTTTCCGATGCAGTGTTCACTTTCATCCTCTTTACTACGCTGTCCGTGCTGGGCATCCACTTGTTTATCCATGACGAGCGAGCCTTCGGCGAGGTGGCGACCGTCGACTGGCGCATGGTTCCCGCGGCCGTACTCATCCTGTTTGCCCTGTTGATCCTCGCAGCCGTGGCTTTGGCCTGCTCAACGCGGTTGGACACCGTACCCACGTTGGCGGTGTGTTCAGCCCTGTTCATCGCGGGCCTCATGGGCGATTACTTGTTCAAGGCCGCCGCCGATGCCGGTAGCGTTTGGGCCAAAACCGCCTACGCGATCATCCCCAACTGGCAGCAGTTTTGGCTGGCTGACGCTCTGGAAGACAAGAAAAGCATCCCCTGGTCCTACGTGGCCAAGGCGTCGGTCTACATGTTCTCGTGCATCGCAGCTGCTTTGGCCGCCGGAGTTTGGCTCTTTGAAGATCGCGAACTCAGCTGATACTCTCCCTGTATTCCCACCCGCCTGACCGCCCATGGAACGACACTCTCTCAAGACTGGAATGCTGAACTGGATCACCCTGCTGGGACTGGCCGCTGGGCTGGAAGTGGTGTCCAAGATCGCCGACTCCGCGACTGCCGAACTAGGGGCCGCCTTCACCCTCGTTGGCTTGGTCACCGCGTTGATCGCGTGGTTCCAGATGCGTTTGGAAGCTTCTGAAGAATCCGAGCGACTGGAGATGGACGAACTGGCCCGCTCCCGGAGCAAGACAGCCCTCTTCGACTCGACGGTGGATGAAGCCTTTCCGGCCCGGAAATCCCGGATTTTGTTCGAAAAGTGGTTCGTGCCAGGTCTGACCCTGGTGCTCTTCGTGATGCAAGCCGGCGGGGCCCTTTATTTTTTCAGGGATCTCAAAGACATGGGTTCAGCGGCCTCGGCACCGTCGACCTTGGCCATGGCGATGTTCGCAGGCCTGAGCTTGGTGGCCTTCCTGCTGGGCAAATACGCCTGCCGATTGGCCCAGTTGGAGGGAATCCGTCTGCTGCGGCCGGGTGGTTCCGCTCTCATGCTCGGTTCCTTGCTGGCCTTTCTGGCGACCGCCAGCGAAGGCCTCCAATGGTTCGGATTCCCGCAGTATGACCGCCAAATCGCTTGGGTGCTGACCGCACTGCTGGCCTTGGTGGGCATAGAAACCCTGCTGGCGCTGGTCTTCGAAGCCTATCGTCCGCGGGTTCAAGGCAAGGAAGTCCGCCTCATCTACGAAAGCCGATTGGTCGGCTTGCTCGGTCAACCGGCCGGATTGTTCGCCACGGCGGCCCAGGCCCTCGACTACCAGTTTGGTTTCCGGGTCAGCGACAGTTGGTTCTACCGCTTTCTGGAGGAAAAGCTCAGCCGCTTCGCCCTCATCTGGATCGGCATCCTGGCTGCCAGCGACTGCGTTGTTTTCATCGACGCCGGAGAGCAGGGTTTGCGCGAACGCTTCGGCAAGCCCACCGGCGCCATCCTCCAACCCGGCATCGCCTTCAAACTTCCCCGTCCCATCGATCAAATCCAACGGTATCCGGTGTCTGAGGTTCAAAGCTTCAACGTCGGTTTCGTGGCCGATGAGAAACTCGAGAAGGAACGCACCATCCTCTGGACCCGATCCCACTACAAAGAGGAGTTCAACCTGTTGGTGGCGTCCCGCGAGCAGAACATTTCCACCAATGCGGCTGAATCGGAGCAAATCGTCCCGGTGAACCTGCTGACCGTGAGCATTCCGGTGCAATTCCTGATCAAGGATATCCGCTCTTGGTCTTATGGACACAGCGAGCCGCAACTGTTGCTGGAGCGCCTGGCCAATCGCGAAGTGGTCCGCTACATGGCCAGCGTGGACATCGAAACCATCATGTCCCATGGCCGCCAGCAAGCCGCCCGCGATCTCAAGGCCAACATTCAGACTGCGGCCGACGCGGCCAAATTGGGGACCGAAATTGTCTTTGTCGGCCTGCAAGACATCCACCCGCCGATCGGCACCAAGGAACTCAAGGTCGCCGAAGCCTATGAAAAGGTCATCGGGGCCGAGCAGGAGAAAGAATCCCGCATCTTGGAAGCCGACGCCTACGTGCTCGAAACCGTTCCTCTGGCCAAGTCCGCCGCAGCCAAGACCATCAATGACTCCAAGGGAGTCTCTGCCCAAAAGGTGGCCGAGGCCTCCGGACGCGCCGCACAGTTTTCCTCCCAGCTGCTCGCTTATCAGGCCGCTCCCAAGGTCTTCACCACCCGCAACCATCTCGAAACCTTCGCCAAGGCCTCCGCGGGCTCACGCAAGATCGTCATCCTCCCGACCAACACCCAAGACGTCATCCTCTTCAATCTGGAAGACAAGATCCGGCAAGACCTGCTGGATGTGAACATCGAACCGGTCAAGAAAGACGAGCCCAAGAAATAGCCCGTTCCCACCCGAAGACGTCCACCCCTCTCCAACCCCCATTTCTCCTTTCCTAAGATGAAGCCCCGTACTCCCACCCTGATCATTGGCGGATTGCTCCTGGCAATCTTCCTCTTCCTGCTGTTCGCCTTCCAGGTGCGCACCACCGAGGTGGCCGTCGTCACCACCTTCGGCAGCATCAGTGGCACGCCCAAGACCGAACCGGGTCTGTACCTGCGCCTGCCCTACCCCATCCAGAACATCTACAAGTTCGACCGCCGCCTGCAGAACTTCGAGCGGAAGTACGAGCAGAGCCTCACCCGCGACAAGAAGTCACCGATCTTGTCGGTGTTCGTCGGTTGGCGCATCGCAGATGCCGAACTGTTCCTCAAGCGCTTCAATGGCGACATCTTCCGCGCCGAGACCAGCCTCGAGAACGTGGTTCGTGACGCGAAGAACTCGGTGGTCGGCCGCCACGACTTCTCCGAACTCATCGCCCCCGACCCCAAGCAAGTGAAGTTCGAGGAAATCGAGAACGAGATGAAACAGGCGATGGCCGAGACCACGCTGAAGACCTATGGCATCGCCATCGAAATCGTGGGCATCAAGCAATTGGGCCTGCCGGAGTCCCAAACTGCCAAGGTATTCGAACGCATGAAGGCCGAACGCGAACGCTTGGGTAAGAAATTTGTCGCAGAGGGCACTGCCGAAGCCATGCGGATCCGTTCCGAAGCAGAGCTGCAGCGCGACACCACCCTCGCAGAGGCCCGTCGCAAGGCGTTGGTTCTGCGGGGCGAGGCCGAGGCCAAGGCCACCGAGTACTACAAGGTGCTCAATCAAGACGAGTCGCTCGCCCGGTTCCTCATCTCCCTCAACAGTCTGGAGGCCAGCCTGAAGGAACGCACCACGCTCATCCTCGACGAAAAGACGGCTCCACTGAACCTGCTCCGCGGCGATGCCGCGGCCACCGCACCCTCCAAGAACTGATCCCATGGCCGCCGCAACCACTCCCTCCGGCAATCTGAGGCCCGACGGCCCGCGGATTTCCCCGGACGACGCCTCCAGTCAGGCGCTCTCCGAGGCCTTGGGCAGCAGCCTGATCCTCATCCGCATCCTCGGGGCCCTGCTGCTCGCCGCCTTCGTCTTCTCCTGTGTCTTCACAGTGAAGCCCAACGAGGTCGCCGTCGTGCTGCGCTTCGGCAAACCCGTGGGCGAAGGACGCGACATCCTCCGCACCAACGGGCTTCACTTCGCTCTCCCCTACCCCATCGACGAAATCGTCCGGATTGGTGTCGGTGATTCCAAGATCGTCCGGGCTACCAAGGCTTGGTACGCGGTGGACCCGGCCGCTGAAGCCGCCGGCGTCACTGCCGCGCCCATCAATGAAAAACTCGATCCCGCCAGCGAGGGTTATGTTCTGACGGGGGATGGCAACATCCTGCATGTCCGGGCCACCCTGCGCTACCGCATCAGCGATCCGGTGGCCTACACGTTCAACTTCACGGCGGCCTCCAACACCGTGGAGAATTGCCTGAACAACGCCATTTACTGGGCGGCCGCACGCACCAAAGCCGACTCCATCTATGGCGATATCGCCAGCTTCCGGGACGCTGTGAAACAACGGGTCAGCGACCAACTCATCCTCGCCAACCTGGGCGTCCTCATCGAGGGCCTCGATGTTGAGCGGGTTGCCCCGGGCTACGTGAAGGAATTCTTCGACGCCGTCATCATGGCCGGACAAACCCGCAGCAGCCGCATCAACGAGGCACAGGGCGAATTCGACCGCGTCACCCGCGAAGCCAAGGGCGAGGCCGACCGCACGGTTGCTCAAGGTCAAGCCGCGGCTGACCAACTGGTCCAGGGACTCGCCGCCGAGTCGCGTTTCTTCGAAGACCAATTGGCCACCTACCGCCAAAACCCCGGACTTTACCGCGACCGACTCCGGGTCGACACCATCACCCGCATTCTCACCAACTCGCCGGACAAATTCTTCCTGCCCTCTCGAGCCGATGGCGAACGCCGTGAAGTCCGCATCCAGCTCAATCGGGAACCCCAACCCCAGAAGCGCCCCGAGACCGGTCGCTAATCCGGGAACACCCCAACCCCTCCCCTTCCATCCATGCAAGTCACCAGCCTCCTCACCCTTGAGGAAGACGCCAAGAAGGACGCCTCCTGCGCCGAATGCGGTCACGACCACGGCGGTCTCGACCATTCGCACACCAACACCAAGCTCTCCACGACGCTGGTCGGCCTGATCTTCGTGCTGAACTCCTTCGCCGTGGACTGGCTGTTCGATCGTGGAACGACCGTGGCAGCCTTCAGCGCCATGATTGGGGCGGTCATCTTGGGCACCCCCATCATGGTGGTGGCCTTCAAGGACCTCCGGAAGGGCCTCCTCTCCATCAATGAACTGGTGGCCTTGGGTGTCTTGGCCTGCGCAGTTTCAGGTAATTTCGGCATGAAGGGCGAGGGTTCCAGTCTGGCTGGCGGATTCCAAACCGCCGGCATCGTCGCCTTCTTCATGCTGCTCGGAGAGATCATCGAAACGCGCACGGCCGCCGGCGCCCGGGCCTCCATCCAATCGCTCATCAAGCTGACCCCCACCAAGGCCCGCCGCGTGTCCGGCAATCAGGAGGTCGAAGTGGCTGTCAGCGAACTCAAGGTCGGCGATCTCATCCGAATCCGCCCCGGTGACAACATCGCTGCCGACGGACAGATCGTCTCCGGACAAGGTTCGATCAATCAGGCCAACATCACCGGTGAATCGCTGCCCGTGGACAAAGGCGTGGGCGAACAGGTGTTTGCGGGCACGATCAACATGAACGGCCTCCTCGAGGTCAAGGTCAGCAAGGCCGGCGAAGACACCACTCTCGGCCGCGTCCGGGACCTGATCCTGGCGGCTGAGAAGACCAAGCTGCCCTTCATGCGCATCATCGACCAGTACATGGGGTATTACACCCCGCTGGTGTTGATCATTGCCGCTCTGGTCTGGGGCTTCACCCAAGACCTCAACCGGGTCATCACCATCCTGATCGTGGCCTGCCCGTGCGCCTTCATCTTGGCCACACCGACCGCGATGGTCGCCGCCCTCAGTGCCGCCGCCCGATTGGGTATCTTGGTCAAGAACATCGGGGATCTGGAAGCCGCCGCGCGCATCACGGCCTTCGTGTTCGACAAGACAGGCACGCTCACCACCGGCCGTCTGGCCGTCAGCCGACTGAACCCCCTCGATGGCATCGCTCCCGCCGAACTGCTGCGCTGGGCGGCCAGTGCCGAGCAATTCTCCAATCATCCGACCGCCCGTTCCATCACAGCATTGGCCCACGAGGCCGGTGTGCCGTTGTCCAAGGCCGAAGACTTCAAAGAAATCGCCGGCAAGGGCGTCAGCACCCTCATCGAAGGGCGGCGCATCCTCATCGGACGAGCGACCTTCCTCAAGGATCAGGGTGTGGCCGGCGATTTGTTCCAATCGGTGGACCTCGATGAGACGGCCGGCTACAGCTTGCTCTTCGTGGCCCGCGACGGCCAGTGCATCGGATGGATCGGCCTTCAAGACCAGACCCGCCCGGAAGCCGCCGAAGCGCTCCAGCAACTCCAGGCCACCGGCATCCGCCGCATCGCCATGGTCAGCGGTGATCGTCGCCCCGTGGCCGAACGCGTCGCCCAGGAAATCGGTGTGCCCGAGGTGGTGGCCGAGTGCCTCCCGCAAGACAAGGTGGAGTACGTCCGCCAAACCAAGGCCAAGGGTCACCGCGTGGCAGTCATTGGCGACGGTGTCAACGACGCCCCCGCCCTGGCGTCCGGCGACATCAGCATCGCCATGGGTGCGGCCGGCAGCGAAGTGGCCATCAATTCGGCGACCATCGCCTTGATGAACAACGACTTGCGCCGCCTGCCCTTCCTGATCCGCCTCAGCCGCATGGCCCGCACGGTGATCAACCAGAACTTCCTCTTCGGTGTGGTCTTCATCATCGGCGGGCTGGCAGCCGCATCCTTCGGCTACCTCAACCCGATCGTCGCTGCGATCCTGCACAACATCGGATCCCTCTTCGTGGTCTTCAACAGCGCCCGCTTGGTGCGTCAAGGTGAGGAATTGGAACCCTTCGTCCAGGGCGAGGGTTCCACCAACCCGGGCAACGGAAATACAGTCCCACAACCCGTCTGAATGGGATGAGCCATCGGCTCCGTGGGTTCCCTCGGAGTTGACCGTCACCGCAACCCATCGCCAACTCCTGTCCACCGATCCCGCTTCATGAACCCTCCCTCCCCCACCGGCAGAGCGTCGACCGAGAACTCCGGCGACGAGGTCGTTGTCCGGGCCACCGGCTTGACCAAGGTGTTCAAGGACTTCTGGGGGCGCCCGAAGGCCCGTGCGGTCGACAATGTCGATTTTGAGATCCGCCGCGGCGAGGTCTTCGGACTCCTGGGACCGAACGGCTCAGGCAAGTCCACCACCATCAAGCTCCTCTTGGGTCTCCTCTATCCGACCAAGGGACACGTCACTGTCTTCGGCCAATCCCCACGCGATGTCGCCACCAAGGCCCGCATCGGCTACCTGCCCGAAGAAAGCTACCTTTACCGTTTCCTCAACCCCGGCGAGACACTCGATTTCTTCGGCAGTCTTTTCCAGATCGACGGGCCGGAACGCCGCCGGCGCGCCGAACAGCTCATCGAGATGGTGGGTTTGAATCAGGCCCGGACCCGCACCGTGGGCGAGTTTTCCAAGGGCATGCAGCGCCGCATCGGTATCGCCCAGGCGCTCATCAACGACCCGGATCTCATCATCCTCGACGAACCCACCGCCGGTCTGGATCCGCTGGGTTGCCGCGAAGTCAAAGACCTGATCCTGGCGTTGGCCCAACGGGGCAAGACGGTCATTCTTTCCAGCCACCTTCTCAGCGATGTCGAGGACGTCTGCGACCGGGCGGTGATTTATTACGGCGGACGCATTCAGGCCCAAGGCCCGCTGCACCAACTGCTCGCCAAGCCGGATTCGGTTCGCATCACGGCCCCGGTGCTGTCCCGCGAAACCACCGAGAAGGTCCTCAGCCTCATCCGCGCCGAAGTGGGAGACACCGTTCGGCTCGAGAACCCCACCCAAAATCTCGAATCGTACTTCCTGGGAGTGGTCGAGTCCGCCCGTCGTCAGGCCGAGACCAGCGGCGCCACCAGCGGAAATCGCGTCGCCGAATACTTGCGGGGATCCGGGGAACCCGGAGGCCCTTCCGGAACCCATCAAGGCGAATCCGTACTGGACCGCTTGTCCCGCCCGTCCGAGACGGCGGCTCCCATCGTCTCCGATGTCTCTGCGCCCAGCCAACCCACTTCCGAAGCGGTGCTGGAATCCCTCGTCCGACAAGAACCCGTGGCGGCCAAGGTACCCAAAGCTCCCCAACCCACCTCGACTCCGGTTTCAGCCCCATCGGCACCCGTTGTCCCCGAATCTGCGCAGCCCGTCGACCTCTCCAAAGCCAACGACGCCCTCTCGGGTCTGCTCGGCGGCAAGAGCGGCAAAGGTGACAAAAAGTGACCCGCCATGACCCGTCGCTTTGAGGTTTACCGCAGCGCCGACCGGCAGTTGATGGCCTTACCCCTGGGTTTCTCCTGGGCGGCTGCGGCATTCGACTGGATCTGGGCGTTCTGGCTCCGGTTGCCCCAGCTCGGAATCGTGTTCCTGATCCTCAACCTGATCAGCAGCGCAGTCTTGTATGCCAATCGGGCCGGATGGAAATCGTACCTGCTCAGCCAAGTGGTTCAGGGCATTGTGATTGGTTTTTCGGCCCGGCGATTCCGGGAAATGTCGGCGGAACGTCAGGGCTACGCCTACCTCTGCACCGTTCCGGCCCGCAACGCCGCCGATGCGGTGGCCAAGGTTCTTCAAGTCGGTGGAGTTCCGCTGCCCGAATGGAAGGGACGCTATCTGGCCGGAGTCCCGGATCTGGTTCCCAAACCACTGCGGCCACTGTTCGCTGTGGCCCTGCTGACCATCAAGGCCGCCTTCCGCTACCGCTTGGTCATCACTCTCCTGGGTTTGCTCATCGCCTTGGTCTTCATTCTGCCCAGTGCCATCAAGCATGACGGCTCGGCCCAGGGCTTCACCCAAATCCTCATCACCTACACCCTCAGCGCCATCACGGCCCTGCTCGGGTTCACCACGCTCTGGATCGCCTGCGGAACCCTGGCCCGCGACATCGAGGAAATGCAGCTCTTCCTCATCGCTTCTAAGCCCATTCCCCGCTGGCAAATCTGGCTGGGCAAGTGGATCGGCATCATGGCCGTCAATCTGGGCATGTTGGCCATGTCGGGATCGGTCGCCTACGGATTGCTCCAATTGCGCACTGGCGAACTCTCGGCCGAGCAGCAACTGAAACTGCGCAACGAAGTCTTGGTGGCCCGCGCCGGGGCCCGGGAGCCCGCAGTCGACCTGACTCAAGACATCCAAACCCTCCTCAAAGAACGCCTCAAAGACCCCGCTGCCGCCGCCCTCGACCCAGCCTTCGTCCGCAAGCAAGTCGAGGAGATGATCAAGGCCCGGCAGCAAGTCGTGCCGCCGGGAATGCTCCGCCGCTGGGAGGTCCCTCTTGGGGCCGATGCCAAACAGCGACTCGCCGGCCGGCCCCTCTTCATCCGGGTGAAGTTCTTCACCACCCAATACAACTCAGAGGGCACCTTGTACCCCGCCTACTGGGAGGTTGGTCCGCCCGACGGTCGCCGCCTGCGCCTCGAGAATTCGCTTCCGGCCGAGTCCTTCGTCGAGTTTGGGCTCGATCCGCGAGTCACCAGCGATCTCATCAACGCCCAAGGTGTGCTGGCCGTGGATTTCCAGAACTGGACCCAGCAACCCCTGCTCTTCCCACTCGATGAAGGCATGGAAGTGCTCTTCCACGAGGGCGGGTTTGCTCTCAATTACGCCCGTGGGCTCATGATCATCGCCTTTTGGTTGGGCTTGCTCACGGCTGTCGGCCTGGCCTGCTCCAGCTTTCTGTCCTTCCCGGTGGCCTCCTTCTGCTCCATCGCCCTGCTCGTGCTGGGGCTCTCGAGCAACACCCTCAAGCAGGTGGTCGATCAGGGCGGCATCATGGGCGTCAACAGCGAGAACGGCATGGTGACCGAGAACACCGTGGTCAACCAGTTGAGCGTCGCGGTCTATGGTTCGGCCAAACAGGTCATTGACCAGGTCAGCGGCTACTCGCCCATCTCCAGCCTGAGCACCGGCCGCAGCATCACCTGGCTCGAGTTGATGCGCGCCTTCGTGGTCATCAACGTCCTGGTCGGCGGCGGCATATCGATCGTCGGCATCGTGGTGTTGACCCGCCGGGAACTCGCAGCCCCCACCAAGTTCTGATGACTCTCCGAAAGGCCATCCTCTCCGTCGTCATCATCGCGGCCTTCGTCGCGTCCCACTTCATTCAGGGAACGCTCAACCGCGACCGCGAAACCTTCGGCCTCACCCGCACGGCCATCATCAGCAACGCCCCGCCCATTCTGGCATTCACCACCGTGGCCCTGGGCGGATTCCGCGGACTCATCGCCAACGCCCTGTGGATCCGGACCACGGAACTCCAGGAAGACGGCAAGTACTTCGAGGCCGTCCAGTTGGCCGACTGGATCACCAAACTGCAGCCCCATTTCACCAGCGTCTGGGTCCATCAGGCCTGGAACATGTCGTACAACATTTCGGTCAAGTTCCCCAACCCGGAAGACCGGTGGCTTTGGGTCCAACGGGCCATCGAACTGCTGCGCGACGAAGGCATGCGCTACAACCCGCATGAAGCCCTGATGTACCGCGAGCTGGGGTGGATTTACCAACACAAGATGGGAGCGTATCTGGATGACGCCCACATGACGTACAAGGCCCGGTGGGCGCGCCAGATTGAGGATGTGATCCCCGGCGGTCGTCCCGATTATGCCGCGCTGCTCAAGCCCGACACCGCCGTCGTCAGCAACCGGGTGGCCGTGATGGTCAACAAGTTCAAGCTCGTGCCTTCCATCATGAAGGAAGTGGACGACAAGTACGGCCCGCTGGAATGGCGTCTGCCCGAATCACATGCCGTGTACTGGGGCTACCGTGGCCTCGGCGAATCCAAGAAGGAAGCCGACCGGGCTCCGCTGCGCCGGGTGGTCTTCCAGTCCATGCTCACGGCCTTTCAGCGTGGGCGCCTATACACCAACATCGCCACCCGTTCCATCGAGTTGGGGCCCAACCTCAACATCGTGGCCAGCGCCAGCAAGGCCTACGAGGACATGATGGCCGCCGATGACAAGATGGCCGACCACTTCGCCAAGGGTCACAAGAACTTCCTGCGCGACGCCGTGTACTTCCTCTACACCGCCAACCGCGAGAAAGAGGCCGCCCAATGGTGGGCGTATTGCCAAAAGAAATATGCCGATCAACTCGGTGACCAGGCCGGCATGAGTCTGGAGACCTTCGCCATCGCCAAGGTTTCCGAGGATGCCAACGAAACCTCCAGTGACCGCATCAAGGCCATCATCACCGGTCTTCTGGCCCAGGGATTCTTCAGCTTGGGCAACGGCGATGAAGACCGTGGAGAATCGATGATCCGTCTGGCGACCAAGGTCCACGCGAACTTCGAAGCCCGCACGCCCAACAAGAGCATGCGCCAGCGTCTGAGTGTGGCTCCGCTCAACGAGTACAAACTGGAGGTCCTGCGCGACATGCTGGCTCCGGCCGACGATGTGAACCCGGAGTTCCAAAACGCCCTGCGCACCCGCCTGAATCTGCCTGCCGACTTCGGCCGCCCCACCGGCACCAACGCCCCGGCCGCTCCCATAGCTCCGTTGGCTCCTGCGGCCCCGGCCAGCCCATCGGCGCCCAAGCGCTGAAGCTGACCGCCGCTACAGCGCCCATCGACTTTGGGCTCCCTATGCCGCGTTCCTTCAGAACGCCATCCATTCCCATCCCAATACCCGGGGTTGCACCCCGGGCTGGTCTGCCGTGCCCCGTTGGGGCACCCCAATAGAATCATCGACAGACTTATCCCGGGTTGGTGGGGCATCCTAATGAATCATCGATGTCCTCATCCCGGGTCGGCGGGGCACTCCAATGAATCATCGACGTCCTTGTCCCGGGTCGGCGGGGCAGCCGCATTCGGAATTGCCCCAACGGGGCAACGCATACCAGCCCAGGGCAACGCCCTGGGATCCATATCGCCGATCACAAAAATTGTTGGCTTGGATCATCATTCGACCGATCGGCGGAGTCGCTCCAACTGCACAAGAATTTCCGGTGCCTCTTTCAATTCAACCAGAGGCTTGAGTTCCCTGAGGATATGGTCCCAATCCAGACGGTCACCTTGGCGGACCAGAACATTTTCAATGTCCATCCAGTCTTTGGAACGACCGGCGAAAGCCTTCAGAACCACAAGATCGTCAGCTTGGCACACTTGGAGGGAAATACCGGGCAAAAACTCCCGCAACACCGCTCTCCGACACAACGATTCCTCAAACGGAAACCCAGCCAGTGCCACATCAATGGGAATGCCTTCCGACGTTTTCAGGAGGAGCACCCGGCGTTCTTCGGCAAACTCGGCAGCGTCTGGAATTCGTGGAGCAAACCTCGAAAGAAACGCCTGAATCACCGGGGCTTCATTCCCGAAACCGCAGAAGAGCGTGAGGTCCACGTCTTCGGTGACGCGAGGTTCACCCCAGCACTGAACCGCCACCCCTCCGATGAACGCGAAAGGAAAACCTCGTTCACAACAAAGCTCTTGGGCAGCAATAGCCGCGTTTATCCATGCAAAGCCGGTCTGCATTTGAGGAAGAACGCTTGCTGGGCCACGAGCCCAGATGACAACCGGGGACGTCCCATGTGGCGGGCCGATTCGAATGCTCCGGCCAATCGTTGCAACGACTCCACGGTGTCGGTTTTACGGAGCGCCTCACGACGCAACTGATCCATGATCGCACCAGTTTCGGCCCAGGATCGAACCCACTGTTTGCCGAGCCTGATCTGCTCGGGAGTCCAGTTGGACAGTGGGTTGGGTTCACTCATTTCATGAAACTTTAGGGTTCTGATGCGTGAAATCCAAGCTCTCGATCCGATCGTCGATCCGGCCAG
The DNA here is from genome assembly GCA_945861075.1 of Akkermansia muciniphila. Taxonomy (GTDB): domain Bacteria; phylum Verrucomicrobiota; class Verrucomicrobiia; order Limisphaerales; family UBA9464; genus SXXZ01. Next base: position 4,031 of record CAMATE010000010.1, on the reverse strand, counting down.
ATCAGACGATTCGACTCCTTGCGCACCCGCCGCCCCGGCAGTGCCCCAGGCTCCAGCGGCCCCGGCCAGCCCGACGCCGCCCAAGCGCTGAAGCTGACCGCCGCAGCGGCACCCATCGACTCTGGGCCACCTATGCGGCGTTCCTTCAGAACGCCATCCACTCCCATCCCATACCCGGGGTTTCACCCCGGGCTGGTATGCCGTGCCCCGTTGGGGCACCCCAATGATTCATCGACAGACTTATCCCGGGTTGGCGGGGCACTCCAATGGAATCATCGACGTCCTTGTCCCGGGTCGGCGGGGCAGCCGCATTCGGAATTGCCCCAACGGGGCAACGCATACCAGCCCAGGGCAACGCCCTGGGATCCATATCGCATCCTTTGCGCGTTCTGAAGGAACGCTGCATATCACCCCATCGCCCACCGACTCTGGGCCACCTATGCGGCGTTCCTTCAGAACGCCATCCATTCCCATCCCATACCCGGGGTTTCACCCCGGGCTGGTATGCCGTGCCCCGTTGGGGCACCCCAATGATTCATCGACAGACTTATCCCGGGCTGGTGGGGCATCCTAATGAATCATCGACGGACTCGTCCCAACTTGGCGAGGCACCCGCCCCAGATCGTCGACGGCTGAGCAGAGACGATTATCCCGTCCTCCGGCCGCGAAGCCAGGGGGTGAAGGCGGGCATGGGTTCACCCAACAGGGCGGCCAACTTCGAGCAGTCCAGGGTCGTGTCCGGCGCACGCGGGGCACCCGAATAGCCCGCCAACGAACCGGCCCGCATCGGCATCGCCAAATCGGGCTCAGAACGGTGGAGATCCTCGGCCACAAGTTGTCCAATGTCGTACCGCGACAGCCGCTCCGAGCCCGCGAGGTGGAACACCCCGCCCCGCCCCGAATCCAACAACGCCCACAACCGCCGCGCCGTCTCCACTGCCGCGATCGGGCACCGGAACTCATCCACGAACAAATCCACGACCCGGCCCGCTCGCCACGCGGCGGCCAACTCCTCGTTGAACGCACCAGGCCCCGACGGCGAACGACCGAAGTTCAACGACGTCCGCACGATCGCATGCCGCGGATTGCGACGCACCCATGCCTCGGCCTCCACCTTGGTCTCGGCATACACACTCAAGGGATTCAACGCGTCACCTTCCGGGTAACCGCCCTTCGACCCATCGCGCCGGCCATCGAAGACCAAGTCCGTCGACAGAAACACCATCGGCACCTCGGCTGCCAATTCCGCCAACCTGCGCGTCACCTCCACATTCTGGAGCCGCGCCCCGGCCGGATCGGCCTGACACGCCGGACTGCGACTGCGTGCCGCACAATGAATCAACCCGCTCGGGCGCTCATGGGCAAACAACCGCTCCACCGCCGGGAAGTCGGTCAGATCGATCTCCGCACGCACCAACGGACGGACTCGATCTGAGAACCCCGACGCACGCGCCACCTCGACGCAGGCATGGCCGATGAGCCCGCCCGCCCCCGTGACCCACACACGTCCTGGAATCGCCTCAGACATCGCACAACCTCACGGCCGCCCGGATCGCCTCCAAGTTGCCCGTCTGGGTCGCCGCCCGCGGGATGAACTCCTGGCCCACGAACCCACGATAACCAACCTCCAGCAGCACCTTCATGATCGCCGGGTAATTCAACTCCTGATCGGCCGCATCCAGATCACAACGCCCCGGGTTGCCCGCTGTGTGCACATGGCCGATCCACGGCGCGTGCTGGCGGATTCGGCGGCTCACATCGCCGTGCATGATCTGCACGTGGTAAATGTCGAAGAGCACCTTCACCCGCTCCGAAGACACCGCCTTCACGATATCCACGCTCATATCGATGTCGTCGCAGAAGTAATCCGGGTGTCCCTTCATCGGCACATCCACGCGCGAGTTCAGCATCTCCAGGCACACCGTCACCCCGCGCTTCTCAGCATGGCCGGCCAGCGTCTTCAGACCCTCGATCATGTTGCGCACGCCATCCTCACGACGGATGCCGCGCGCGAAGCCCGAGAACGTGATGATGTTGGGTGACCCGAAGGCCGAGGCCTCATCGATGGCCTTCAGGCAGGCGGCCGTGCACTCGGCATGTTCCTCGCGGTGGGCGAACCCCTTGCTGAACCCATGTCGCCCGAAGATCGCGCTGGTCAGTCCATGTCGGCTCAGCATCGGGAAGTGCTCGGGCCCCACGAGTTCCAAGGCCTTCAAACCCAGAACGACCGCCTCACGCGCCAATTCCTCGGGCGTCAGCGGCGCGAAATTCCACGAGCAAAGACTTTGCTGGATGCGCCCCTTCAACTTCGCCGGAGCCGAAGCCTCGGCCAGCGCCACACCCGCCATCGAAGCAACGCCCACGCCCATGCCCATGCCCACGCCCATGCCCACGGCTCCCTGCACAAATTCCCGACGATCCACGGCTCCCGAGTTCATGCGTGAGATTCAACGCCGGGATGGTGTCGGCGGAAACACCGAAAACGACCCACCCGCAAGCCGCAGCCATCGCCCCTCATACCGGATCATGCAAGCGCACCCCCAGAGCCCCATCGACGGCCAATGTAGCACCGGTCAAGAACCCCGAATCTTCCGACGCCAGCCACACGGCCGCCCGCGCCACCTCGTCGGGTTGCCCGATCCGACCCGCCGGATGGAATCGATCCAACTCGGCGCGCGACTCGGGTCGTCCCTCGAAACCCGCCTCCAACATGGGTGTCGAAATCGCCGCCGGAGCGATTGCGTTGACCCGCACCCGGCCGCCCAAATCCACGGCCAAGGCCCGGGTGAGTCCGGCCAGCGCCGCCTTGCTCGTGGCATAGGCAACAAAACCCGGCTTCGTCTGCGTGGCATGAATGCTGGTGATTTGCACCACCGATCCCCGCGACGCCTCCAACGGGCCCAAGAAGCTTTGAACCAATAAAAACGGCGCGCTCACATTCACCGCCAACGTCGCTGCCCATTCCGACGGCACCACCTCGGCGGTCGCCCCGCAATGTTGCACGGCCGCATTGTTCACGATCGCCACCAACGGCGTGCCGGCCAGAGCCTCCGCCACTCGCTCCCGAAACGCATTCCGCACCCGTTCATCGGCGACATACGAGGCGAGGCAACACGGCACCGACACCGTGCCTTCCGGCGCCGTTCGCTCCGGGGCATCCGTGGCCACCACCCGCCATCCCGCCGACAAGAAACCGGCACACAACGCCCGGCCGATGCCGCCCGAGGCCCCCGTGATCAACACGCCCTTTAAGCCCTTCACGCCCTTCATGGATTGGCCGAAATCTTCCGCCGCCGCTTCGCCAACTGCAACCACGCCGATTCCCAGCGGGCCAGCGCCCAAGCCATCACCCCCAACCCCACCAACGTCACCGCCAGCACGCTCCACCCGGCCGTGTCATGCACGGCATCCAAGGCCTCTGTGCCGTGCCGGTGAGCCGTGAGCGACAAGTACAACGACCTCCCGATGTTGCCCACCACCGCCCACCCCACCGCTCCCCCCACCAGCAGCCAGCGCAACCCCGCCCGACGCAGCGACTGATCGCCGATGAAGAGCGCCATCATCAGCGACGACTGGAGACTCCGGATACCGCTGCACGCTTCATCGACACCCACGCGGCAATTCGGCAATTGGATCACGCTGCCCTGCTGTTGCGCCGGGATGCCCAGGAGGTTGAGCAATTCCACATTCACCAAGGTCACCAACCCCTTCAGCCCGAGAACAATGGGGTTCCAGAAGATGCCCGGCAGTGGCACGGCGATCAGGGCGAACAAGATGGGGAAGCGGAAATGGCGCAGCGTTTGGGGACCCCACTGCTGGAGAATGGATGCGCGAATGAAGCAAAGCGTGCCCAGACTCAAGGCCGTGGCTGAAGCGGGAGTGCGGGCCAGCGCATGGCGGTAGAGTTCGGCCACCAGCACGAGCGGAAACCCTAGGAGCAACCATCCCGAGCCACGCCATGTCGCCACCGGGGTGTCGCCTCGGGGGCGGCCATCCCACCGATCCCACACCAGGAACGCCACCAGAACCAC
>CAMATE010000009.1 GCA_945861075.1 Akkermansia muciniphila | reverse complement strand
GCTCTTCGAACCGTTCATCATCCGCCGCCTCAAGGAACTCGGCTACGTCCACACGGTCCGCTCTGCCAAGAAGATGATCGAGCGTCAGACCAAGGAAGTCTGGGATATCCTCGAAGAGGTGACCCGCGGGCATCCGGTGCTGCTCAATCGCGCTCCGACACTCCACCGTTTGTCGGTCCAGGCGTTCGAGCCGGTTCTCATCGAAGGCGAAGCCATCCGAATCCACCCGTTGGTTTGTACCGCCTACAACGCGGACTTCGACGGCGACCAGATGGCCGTTCACGTGCCGCTCTCCGTCGAGGCCCAGTTGGAAGCCCGTCTCCTCATGATGGCGCCGCTGAACATCTTCAGCCCATCGAGCGGCAAGCCGATCATGACGCCCACCCAGGACATTCCTCTGGGTTGCTATTACCTCACTGCCGAGCCCCGCAAGGCCCGCAAGGAGGGCGAGCGCATCGTCCTGTGCGGATCCAAGCAGGAAGTCATCTTCGCTCAGATGGACGGGGCCCTGAAGACGCACGATCGCGTGCGTATCAAGAACCCGGACTTCGGCAAGAAGACGGTCTACGGCAATGCGACGGACCACGTCATCGAGACCACCGTCGGACGCGTGATCTTCTCCGAGATCTGGCCGCCCGAGCTGGGCTTCGCCAACATCGTCGTCGGCAAGAGCAAGTTGGGTGACCTGATTCTCAACTGCTACAAGACGGTCGGCCACGAGCGCACGGTCACCACCCTCGACAAGCTGAAGGAAATTGGCTTCGAGCAGGCGACCCGTGCGGGTGTTTCCATCGGTATCGACGACATGATCGTTCCGACTGAGAAGCAGAAGGAGATCCGGGAGGCGCTTTCTCAGATCGGCGAGGTCGAGAAGCAGCACAAGAAGGGCGTCATCACCAACCAGGAACGCTACAACAAGGTCGTCGACATCTGGACGCATTGTACCGATCAGATCGGTTCCGTGATGCTCAAGACCCTGGACACCAACCAAGGCAAGAAGGAGTACAACCCGGTCAGCCTGATGGTCGACTCCGGCGCTCGAGGCAACAAGGCGCAGGTCCGTCAGTTGGCAGGTTTGCGCGGTTTGATGGCCAAGCCCAGCGGCGAAATCATCGAGAAGCCCATTCTTTCGAGCTTCCGCGAAGGTCTCACCGTGTTGGAGTACTTCATCTCGACGCACGGCGCCCGTAAGGGTCTCGCCGATACGGCGCTCAAGACGGCCGACTCCGGCTACATGACCCGTAAGTTGGTCGATGCGGCCCAGGACGTGATCATTCGCGACGAGGATTGCGGCACCAGCGCCGGCATCTCCGTTCAGTCGATCTACGAAGGCGAAGAAGAGGTGGTCAAGATCAGCGAGCGTATCGTCGGCCGTTATGCCGCCGAAGACATCTACGATCCGGCCGACCTCAAGAACCGCCTGATTGGTGCCGGCGAAGAGTTCGACGAAGTTAAGGCCAAGTCGATCGACCGCTCCGGTCTGGAGAAGGTCAAGATCCGCTCGGTGCTGACTTGCGAGACCAAGATCGGCATTTGCGCCAAGTGCTACGGTCGCCATCTGGGCACCGGCAAGTTGGTCAAGAAGGGCGAGGCGGTCGGCATCATCGCCGCCCAGTCCATCGGTGAGCCGGGTACCCAGCTCACCATGCGTACCTTCCACGTCGGCGGCGTTGCCACCGGCACCTACAAGCAGCCCCAGATCAAGGCCAAGCAAGATGCGAAGGTTCGCTACAATGACCTGCGTGTCGTCGCCTTGGGCGATGGCAACAACATCGTTCTGAACAAGAACGGTACGGTCAGCTTGCTCGCTCCGGACGGCAAGGAACTGGACACCCACTCCATCGTGGTGGGTTCCATCATCTCCATTCCGGATGGCGGTCAGGTCAAAAAGGGCGACATCTTCATCGAGTGGGATGCGTACAACGTCCCCATCATCTCGGAGAAGTCCGGTGTGGTGAAGTTCCTCGACATCATCGAGGGCGTGACCATGAAGCAGGAGGTCGATGAGACCACCGGCTCCGAAGACATGGTCATCATCGAGCACAAGGAAGACCTCCACCCGACGATCATCGTCGAGGACGCCAAGTCCGGAGAACCCCTGGCTCAGTATCCGATTCCCGCGGGAGCGCACTTGGTGGTCAACGAAGGCGACGAGATCGGTGCCGGTTCGCTCTTGGCCAAGACGCCTCGTAAGGCTTCCAAGACCAAAGACATCACCGGCGGTTTGCCGCGTGTTGCCGAGTTGTTCGAAGCCCGCCGTCCGAAGGATGCCGCCGAGATCTCCAAGATCGACGGTGTGGTGGACTTCGGTGCATCCATCCGCGGCAAGCGCTGCGTGTTGGTGAAGGACTTGCACACCGGCGTGGAAGAGGAACACCTCATCCCGATCGGCAAGCACATCATCGTCTACAAGGGCGACTTCGTGAAGAAGGGGCAGCAGTTGACCGACGGTCCGGTCGTCCCCCACGAGATCCTCGACGTTTGCGGCCCGCACGAGTTGCAGGAGCACTTGGTCAACGAGATCCAAGAGGTTTATCGCCTCCAGGGCGTGACGATCAACGACAAGCACATCGAGATCATCATCCGGCAGATGCTCCGCAAGGTGCGCATCACCGAACCGGGCGACACGCTCTTCCTGTGGGGTGAGCAAATCGACAAGCTCGTCTTCGAAGAGGAGAACGATCGTGTCGAGAAGATGGGTGGCAAGCCTGCCGAGGCGGCCCCGGTTCTGCTCGGTATCACCAAGGCTTCCTTGGAGACCGAGTCGTTCCTGAGCGCAGCGTCTTTCCAAGACACCACTCGCGTCCTCACCGAGGCGGCGACCATGGGCAAGTTCGACTACCTCCGTGGCTTCAAGGAGAACGTCATCATGGGCCACATCATCCCGGCCGGTACCGGCTTCGACCTGCACCGCAACATCAAGGTGAAGGCGCTGGTCGAGGTTCCGGAAGACGAGCCTGCGGTGATGGACATCACTGCCGAGGAGGCTCCTTCGGTCGCCTGATCGAATCGGTTTTCATGAAACAGGGCACTCGGCAACGGGTGCCCTGTTTTTTTCTGCCCCGCAGGGCTTTCATCGTGACCTGTCAGAGAGGGCTTTTCACCGATCCAGTGGGTTGTTGCATCATTTCTCGGTGCGCTCCCTCGGGAAACCCGTTGCTTCTGTCGGACTTGAATTCCAATCTTAAAGCCGGCAGTCGGATTCAACCCAAGTCTGGCCGGTCTGAATTCTCCCATGAAGAAGGTGTCCCGATCCTCCTCGAGTGGTGATGTTGCTCGTCCTCTGGCAACGCGTCCTGTGCGCCGTTTCAGGCCGAAATTCGGCCCGAATCCCGCCCCTCAACCCATCGTCGGTCGTTTAGGTCGCAGCGTGTCGATGGTTCGTCGTCGTCGCTCCGTAGAACGGCGGGTAGGGCAGGGAGCGGCGGCCCCGCTGCGTTTTGTGTTCGTTCGCCGATTACAGGGTCGCTCGAAGACTCAGCCTCGCTCTGCAACCCGCAAAGCCTCCACCTCGCCGCGGATTCGCAAAACCGCAGCGCGCAACGCAGGCTCTCTGAAAGAGTCTTCGGCCAAACTGTCGACGAAGCCTGAGTCGAATGCAGGTTTGCCCGAATCGGCAGGGCTGCCCTGGGTTCAGCAACTGATGGCTGCGCATTTGGAGCCCGATGCGATTCCTCAGGGACTGCCGGAAATCCCCTCCATTCTTTTGGAGGGTGACGGCGAAGCGGATGATGCCTTCCCGTTCGCCGTGGGCTTGCCCGATAGTTCCATGAGAATGCAGCCTTCGGCCGTCTGGTTGGCCGGTTGCGATCCACGGACGTTGCTCTTGGGTTGGGAAGAGCCTTGCGGGCCCGCTACTGATTTGGCGACTCCGACCGAATGGCGACTGAGGTCGGTGGACGAATCCGGCAGCATTTTGGCCGCTGGGGCTTTGCCGACCGATCGACGTTTCCTCTTCCTTCAGAATCCACCGCCGGCTCCCGCGCATATCGCCGAAATTGGAGCGCGGTCTGCCCATGGAGATTGGGAATGCTTGGCTTCTTCAGGACCGGTGTCCTTGCCACCGTCCGCGTATGCTTCCGACCCGTCCCGTTCCCAGTTCCTGAACACCGGAGAGTCCGGGATGCGACCCGGTGTCTCACCTGATTATTTCGCACGAATCATCGCCCCTTCATCGGTTTCAATCGCCGCTCAGGGCAGTTCCGAATTGGGTGTGCGCATCACATCGGGTCGGTCGGGCTCGGGTGGATTAGAGAATCAATCCTCGTCGTCGGATTTGGCATTTGGGGTTTCCAGCGGTGAGTGGCCCTCGTCGGCGGAGAGCCTGCCTTCGGTTGGGGGTGAGGGTACGCCCGAAGACTTTTGGTTCCGGGTGAATGCCGAGGTGGTTGTCTTTGGAAGCGCCAAACCAGGGGCTCAGGTGACGTTGTCAGGTCGTCCGATCGCGCTTCGTCCGGATGGTTCCTTCACTTTCCGTTGTGCGTTGCCGGACGGGCGTTTCGAGTTGCCGCTGGTGGCGGTTGCGCCCCGAGGTTCCGAGGTGCGCCATGCCACCCTCACTCTGGCGCGGCAGACCGTCGTCCAGGGTGGAGTGGGCTCGCATCCGGGCACTCCCGGACTCCCGCCACTGGACGCGATTCCTTGAGCGCACCGGTGATCGGATCCTTGGCCATTGTCCTGCACGCCCACCTTCCGTGGGTGCGTCATCCGGAGCACGACCGCTTTTTGGAGGAATATTGGCTCTATGAGGCGGTGGCGGAATGCTACTTGCCGCTGCTGAGGCGGATGCGGGGATGGGATCAGGATCGGGTGGATTGGAAACTCACCCTCGGTGTGACTCCCACCTTGGTTGCGATGTGGTCGGACCCGCTCTTGCGCTCGCGAACCGAACGTTACCTCACGGAACGCCGCGAGTTGGCGCGCTCGGAATGTGAGCGCACGATGCTGTTGCCAGAACTGCATTCCGTGGCCCGTTTTCATGCGGATTTCTACGAGCAGGTTTGGGAAGAGTGGACGGCCTGCGGGGGGGATTTGGTCCGGGCTTTTGATGCTTGGGCTCGGACCGGAAGGCTTGAATTGCTCGGAGGGCCGGCCACGCATCCCCTCTTGCCGCTATTGGCTTCGGAACCGGCGAGTCTCCGAGCGCAATTGAGTTTGGGTCTTAGAGAACACGAGCGTCACTTCGGGAATCGCCCGCCAGGCCTGTGGCTTCCGGAGTGTGCCTGGACTCCCGCTTTGGAGACTCCCTTGATCGCACACGGGGTGCGGCATGCCGTGCTAGAGACCCACGGAATCCTCCAGGGATCCCCTCCGTCGCCCACGGCGGTTTTCTTGCCTGTTCGCAGTCCGGGTGGGCTCACGTTCTTCGGGCGAGATCCTGGGAGTGCCCGACAGGTTTGGAGTCGGCAGGGCGGATATCCCGGGGATCCGCGTTACCGGGAATTCCATTGTGATCTGGCCGATGAGGCCGAGTGGGAATCGGTGTCGCGATTTTTGTCCGGAGCTGGAGTCCGATCTCCCAGCGGACTGAAATATCATCGAGTCACCGGAGGAACTGGCGAAAAGGCTTGGTACGATCGCCGCGCCGCCCTGCAGGCCGTTCAAGAACATGCCGTGCACTTCCTCTCGCACCGACAGCAGCAACTCCAACAAGCCGCAGCGGCACTGACTCGCCCTCCGGTGGTCGTGGCACCTTACGATGCCGAACTCTTGGGTCACTGGTGGTTCGAGGGACCGGAATTCCTGGATCACGTGATGCGCCAAGCTTCCCACTTTGGCATCGTTCCAGAGACCCTTTCGGGGGTCTCCGCCAATAATCGTAATCCCTGGGTATCGCAGCCGGCCGAATCTAGTTGGGGAGCCGGTGGGCACTTGGGAGTGTGGTTGCACCCGTCGAATGCGGATCTCCAACCCCGGTTGCGATCGGCGGGCTCCAAAATGGTTTCAGTGGCCCGCATGGCCACCGCGGCCAGTGACTCCCGAGGCCCCCTGTTTCAGGATTGGGCTCGGAAGGCCGGCCGGGAGTTGCTGCTGGCGCAGGCCAGTGACTGGCCGTTCCTCATTCGTATGGGGACGGCGGAGTCCTATGCTCGCCAACGGGTTGAGGGGCACCTGAATGCGTTCGAATGCCTCGCGCGGGCAGTCCTCAAAGGCGGGGAAGTGGGTGGCGAGCCAAGCCCAGATCAACGGTTGCCCGGTGAAGGATTCCCGGAGCCAGACCTGCAGTGTTGGACTCAGTAAGTATTGTCTGCGGGAGAACCGCCCGTTTCAGCTCCGTTGGATTTGTTTTTCCGCTGGAATTGAGGTTCCACGCACTCCGGGAGCCGCTGGATTTGAGGTGCGACAAAATCCACCGGCCAGAATCTCTGCCGGATCGAACTCCACCGTTGACGATTTTTGTCCCGGGTCGCTTGATTGCCCCGAACCCTTCGTTTTCAGTTTTACGAACCTTTTTGCATGAACCCGTCTCCTGCGCCCCGTTGTGGCCGTTCGCGGAATCACCGCGACGGTTTCACCCTCATCGAGTTGCTGGTGGTCATCGCCATCATTGCCATTCTCGCCGGAATGCTCCTGCCTGCCTTGTCCAAGGCGAAGGACAAAGCCCTGGCCACCATCGACCTTAGTGGTTGCAAGCAAATCATGCTCAGCAGCCACATGTTCGCGACCGACAACCAAGACGACCTGCCGGGTCCGACCTGGGGTCTCACCGGTTGCAAGACCGGGTGGGCCTACTCCGCGGTCAACGACGGGAGCGCACCTTCCCAGACCCCGGGTCAGGCCGTTCCGTCTACCATTCCCGATGGTGCCGGTGACAATAAGCCGCCGCTGAGCGCAGGTTCCAGGTCCCTGGCGCAGCAGCCCTTCTTCATGATGGGGCAGTTGGGACGATTCCTCACCACCCCGAAGGTGCTGTTCTGCCCCAAAGATTTGAACGAAGTCACCGGCGCCAAGAGGAACGAATGGGCTGGCCGCAGCGTCAAGATCACCAGCTACACCTTCAACGGCTGCATCATCGATTTGGGGGCGTTGCCCAACATGGCCGAAGGTAAGGCTCGCAAGCAGTCGGCCTTCCGCCCTCTCGACATCCTGTTCTGGGAAACGGCCGAGGGTGATCCCTTCCTCTTCAATGACGCTGGCAACCAGCCGACCGAGGGCATCTCGCAGCGCCACCGCGCTTCGACCTACAGGCGCGCCGTCCTCAATCAGAACTGGGGCGGCCAGTCCGCGATCGGTCGCATGGATGGCAGTGCCAATTTCATCCGGTTCAATGACTTCACCATCATGGCTGGCGGGACTCCTCAAGGAATGCCTGCGGGTCTAAAGGCCATACCTCAAAGAGACGACAACAATCACGTCTGGATCGGACCGGCCTACAAAAATTGATCGTTCCAAACGGTCCGGTACACTCCGAACACCATGAAACAAGGATACTGTTTATTGTTGCTGTCGTTGGGTTTGGTCGCTGCTTGCTCCAAGAAAGAGGAAGCTGCTTCTGCCCCAGCACCAGCTGAGCCGGCTCCGACTGCCGCTGCTGCTGAAGCCGCGCCGGCTGCCCCCGCCGAAGCCGCTCCGGCCGCCGAGCCGAAACGCAACTGGGATGCAGTCGTGGCTGAAGTGGCTCGTATCCGCGCCATGCGCCCCCTGCCGGACGACAAGCGGGCTCGCATGCTGCAATTGCAGGACGAGCTGATGGCGGCCTCGAATTCCGATCCCGCCGCCCGAGAAGCCTGGGCCAACTTGTCGCGCATCATCAACAATCGCTGAAGGTCCGCTGACACTTCCCTGATTGGGGGCGTCCGGAAAACCCGGGCGCCCCTTTTGTTTTTTGGACCCATGACCCGCAGGACGGTCATCTTGTTGGCGGTGTTGCTCGCGGTGGGGGCGCTCGCTGTCTGGCGACGCAGACCGGCATCCACCGCTGCGGTCCGCCAGCAAGAAGCCCAGGCCGAGGCGGCAGCGCGCAAGTTCATGGCCCTCCGTGAGGCGGAAGAGCGGGCCGATCGTGAGGTTTGGTCACTGACCTTGCCGGCGGTTCGCATCGAGCAGGAGGTGGTCCTCGGTGTGGAACGGGCGATGCGGGAACGGAAGGTCGAATCCGGGGTGTTACCGCAATTGTCCGAACGCCTGGCTGCTCCGGCGGGATATTCCCTGCTTTGGCTGCAAGCCCGCACCCTGGGTGTCAGGCCACTGGGCAAAACCAGTGGTGGACCGACCGGGTCTTTGGCCAATCTGGAAATGGAGGTGGTCTTGGAAGGTTCCCCGAGCGGAAGCGCCTCCCGGGCCATTTGGACGGCGCGTTTTCTGGCTGAGGCGGATTGGTCGAACGGTGAACCACCCCAGCTGCAGGGATATCGCTTCGTCGAGCCCCCCACGATCTTGAGCGGGATGCCGGTTTTCGAGCCCTGGGCGGATTTGCTCATTCCGACCAATGGCGTCGGGCTCTTCACGGACCCGCTGCTCTTCGAGTCCACGGTTCAGGGGCCACGCTTGCATCTGGCCGGTGCCGGGGTCACCGCGGTCTTGGCACGGGAAGGGAAGTGGCAATGGGAAGCGTCGGATATGGGACCGCCAGAGCGGGTTCAAGCGGTGGTCCGGGCGGATCTCGACGGAGACGGATCCACGGAGATCGTGGTGGCCGATGCCTCCGGGGTACGCGTCCGGGGCCGCGACGGGTGGCGTCCGGTGTGGGTGGCCCCCGCCAAGCTGCGGCATCCGCAGTCGATGTGTGCGGGCGACATCGATGGCGATGGCGATGTGGACTTGTGGATCACGCAATACCGATTGCCCTTCGCCAACGGGCAGTTTCCGACGCCCTACTACGATGCCAATGATGGCTTCCCGTCCTACTTATTGCGCAATGACGGCACCCAGTGGGTGGATATCACTGAGGCGTCCGGCTTGGGTGCGAAGCGTCATCGCCGTACTTACAGTGCGTCGTGGATCGACCTCGACGGGGATGGCGATTTGGACCTCGTCAACGTGAGCGATTTTGCAGGCCTGGACGTTTACCGTAACGACGGTCGTGGGCATTTCTCGGACCTGACTCCGGGATTGGGAGAGGCACGCCATTCCTTTGGCATGGCCCACGCGATTTGGGATGCCAATGGCGATGCCTTGCCAGATCTCCTCATGGTGGGCATGGACTCGGCCGTGGCTTCCCAATTGGAAGTCCTGGGGTTAGGCCGATCGGAGTTTGCTGGGCACACGGCCCATCGGGCTGCGATGACGTACGGTAATCGGCTCTTCACCGGTTCTGCGACCCAGGGTTTGGAATTCAGCCCAGCCTCCGAGGGCTTGCGTCGGGGTGGCTGGGCCTGGGGTGCGGCGGTGTTGGACTGGAACAACGACGGTCGGGACGATGTGTATTTGGTGAATGGTCATGAGACCTTCGAGAGCCGTTCCGATTTTGAGCGGCAGTTCTGGCAGCACGACATTTACGTCGGAGGCTCGGCACCCGATCCGGCAACGCAGCTTTACTTCATGCAAGCCAACGAGCGGCGGCGGGCGGCGCGGCAGTCCTACGGGGGGTGGCAAGCCAATCGATTGTTCACCCGGTCGGGTTCCGGTTCATTTGTTGAAAACGCTTGGATCCAGGGCCTCGCCGTGACGGAGGATTGCCGCAATGTCGTCGCCGGGGATTTCGACGGTGACGGTCGGATGGATTTGGCCCTCACGACTTATGAGCAATGGCCCGCGTTTCGCCAGAGGTTGTTGATTTTCCGGAATCGATCGATGGGTGGCGGTCGTTGGATTGGGTATCAACTGGACGTTCCCGCTCCGGGTTCCCGATTGGAAGTAACCACCCGGGAGGGCGTTCGTCGCCACTGGTGGGTCCATGGGGATGGCTACCGGTCCCAGTCGGATACCACGGCCCATTTCGGATTGGGCGAGCGGGGTGAGGTGATCCGCGCCGAGTGGATTCTTCGGGATGGGAAGCGCCGGGAGTTGCCCCGGAATCCGGGCCAATGGCACCGGATTTCCAGCGGCCACTGAACGGGGTGAGACCATTCAAGTCTGTGGGCCGCGTGTGCAGCAGTAGCGCCTTTGGAGTCAAGCGGACGATTGGTGAGCTTCTTCGAGTAACGGGATTCCTATTGACCCGAAAGGCGTCTGTTGTGGACAACCTTAGGGACGTGACGGATCCGATCCGGCGCGACTCCGGAAAAACACATGGCGAGAACAGTGAGGAAGGCGGGCCCCGCGATCAAATCGGCGGCCAGTTCCAAATACGACGCGCACCACAAGGTGCTGACCACGACCTACGGCTCTTTCGCGGACTTGCGTCGCGAACTGGCCGACTCCAAGGAGAAGGTCTCCGAGCGGGAGAATGTGCTGAAGCTCTTTGCCACGTGCATGGATCCACAGCGGGCTTTCCTGTTGTTGGATGACTACTTGGAGAAGCTCTCCCTGAGTCGGAAGGACTTCGGCCAATCCGAATGGTGGCCGCGGATGCAGTCTTCCACCGGCAAGCCCCGGTTGGAGGAAGTGGCCATGCTCTTCCTGCGCAACAACCGTTCCTTGCCGACCGAGTTGCTCCAGCACGCCAACTTCGAGAAGTTCGCCGCGGTCGAGCAGACGGAGAAGGAGACCGGCTTTGTCCAAGAGTTGGAGAACTGGCTCTTCCCGCCCAACCACACCCACCTCGATTCACCCCGCGCGGCCCTTCGGGTCGTTTGTGAGCCCAAGCGGGAAGACGAGAACAGCAATCAGTGGCGCCTGGCCGTTCATTTCTTCCTGTTCCGGTCCCGTTCCGGTGAGAAGGAACGCTTTGTCTCGGACCTCTGTGATTTGCGCACCCGCGCCGCCCACGAGGCCGAACTCTTCCCTGCTGAAGATTGGCAGGTCATCGACTGGCTGCACGGACACTGGTCGGAAAAGGTGCCCGAGGGCGAAGTGATGGTCATCGACGGCCCCGATCTTCTCACTTGGTTGGCGAAGTGGGCTCATGGACAGCGCCTGGAGTTGCTGGGCAAGGCGTCCAATCTCGACTTCGTAGGCCGGGTGGCCGAACTCAAACCGCGCTTGGACACCATCGAGGGCGAGATGAGCTTCACCCACGTGCTCGCATTGCCCAATGGCGTCACTCAGCCATTGCCCGAGTGCCAGTTCTTTGTTGGGGAGCCTCCGCTCGTCTTGGTCGGCAATGAATTCTTCGTGCTGCGCAATGCGCCCCCGGCGACCCTTCTGGGACCGTGGGCCCAGCGGCCGGTGGTGCCCGTAAAGCGGCTGTCTCAGCGCTTGCTCACCGAATTGCGACGGACCCAGGCCAAGGAGCAGCCCAACGCCAACTGGAGCGAGCTGTGTGAAACCCACACCGCCCGTCCGCAGTTCACCTTTGAACTGGCCGACGAGGTGGTCCGTGTCCGACTGCTGGCCATCAGCGAGAAGGACGGCTCCGAGTGGCAATGGAATGGTCATGAGTGGACTCGGGTTGTGGAACGCCAGGGAACCGAGAACCGTCCGGAACTCCTCGACGACCCCCGGCTGCTGCCGGCGATCCATTGGTTGCAGCAGGCCGATTGGTTCACTCCGGAGCCGGGCCTCTGGGTGCTCGACGCCAATGAGAACTGCCTGTCCCAATTGGCCACGGCCTGGTTCGACCGCCCTCAGGAGGCCGACTATCTGGGCAATCCCAGCTTCCAGCGCCTCTTCCTGAACCGCAAGTTGGTGAAGCCCAAGTTGGTGCTGAAGGGATCGGGTATTGACTGGCTCTCGGTCAGCGCCGAGTGGGAGGCCGAGGGCATGAAGCTCTCCAAGGCTGACCTCGAACGACTGGCCGCCGCCACCTCGCGCTTCGTCAAACTGCCCGATGGCGGGTGGGTGGAGTTGGACATCGATGCCAACCGCAAGGCGCACGAAACCGCGGCCACACTGGGGCTCGACGGTCTCTCCGCCGACGCCCAGAAGACCTCCTTGGTGCACGCGACCCAACTGGATGAAACGACCTTGGATGGGTTGGGAGCCAACAAGGCCGTCGCTGAATTGCGGGCCAAGCTGGCCAATTTCAAGGGAGTGCCTGAGACCAAGTTGCCGGCGAGCATTTGCGCCGAATTGCGCCCCTATCAGCAGGATGGTTTCAACTTCCTGGCCAACCTCACCCGACTCCGTTTGGGTGGCATCCTGGCCGACGACATGGGCTTGGGCAAAACCCTGCAAACCCTGGCGTGGCTCACCTGGTTGCACGAGACGGCCGTCAAGAAGGACAAGAAACCGTCGCTGGTTCTGTGTCCGGCTTCGGTGCTCCACAACTGGCGTCGGGAGGCCGAGAAGTTCGCCCCCAATCTTAAGGTGCTCGTCCTTCAGTCGGGCCAGCAGCGGCACAATTTGCGCAAGCAAATCCCCGACTGCGACATCGTGGTCACCAACTACGCCATTCTCCGCCGGGATTTGGAGGAGTTGGGCAAGTTTCACTTCCGGGCCCTCGTGCTCGACGAAGCCCAATTCATCAAGAATCCGACTGCCCAGGTGACTGTGGCGGTGAAGGAAATTGAGGCCGATCACCGTCTGGCACTGACGGGCACTCCGCTGGAGAACCGGATGCTCGACCTCTGGTCCATCGTCGACTTCTCGCAGCCGGGCTATCTCGGCAACCAGCAGAACTTCAACGAGATCTACGAATCGAAGGGCGACGGTCCGGAATGGGACGGTTCGGCCAAGCGCCGTCGTCTCAGTGCCAAGTTGCGTCCCATCATGCTGCGCCGCGTCAAGAAGCAGGTGGCCAAGGACCTGCCGGACCGCATCGAGGAACGTCGCGACTGCGAGCTGGACGACGATCAGCGCAAGCTCTACCTCGCCGAGCTGCGTCGCAGCCGCGAGCAGGTCATGAAGACCATGCAGGAGAAGGGTGTGGCCAAGTCGAAGATGCACGTGCTGGCCGCGCTGACCCGTCTGCGCCAGATCTGCTGCCATCCGAGGTTGGTGGGCAACGATTGCGTCTCCGGAAAGACCGAGACCCTTTTCGAATTGCTCGAACCCATCTTGGCTTCCGGCAACAAGATCCTGCTGTTCTCCCAGTTCGTAGAGATGCTCAAGCTGCTCGAGGCCGCCTGCCGTGAGCGGGGCATTAAGACCCACATCCTGACCGGCGAGACCAAGGGTCGTATGGAGGTGGTCAATGCCTTCCAGGCTGATCCTGAACCGTGCGTGTTCTTGCTGTCGCTCCGAGCGGCGGGCACCGGCCTCAACCTCACCAACGCCAGCTACGTGGTGCTCTACGATCCTTGGTGGAATCCGGCCGTCGAGGCCCAGGCCATTGATCGCTCACACCGTATTGGTCAGACCCAGACGGTGATGGCCTACCGGTTGATCACCCCAGGCACCGTCGAAGAGAAGATCTGGGATCTCCAACAGCGCAAGTCGGCCACCATCGCTGACGTGCTGGGCGAAGAAGGCTTTGCCAGCAACCTCTCCAAGGACGACCTCGAGTACCTCTTCAGCGAGGACTGAACGACGGGCCCTTTGGATGGCATCGAGGCCGTGCGGACCGTTTCAAGCGGTGCGCACGGCCTCTTCGCTTGTAGCTGGCCTCAGGCCTTGAGCCGTTCTGCAGGAGTAATGCTGGGGGAAGGGGGGTGCCTCTCAGTAACCCATGACGGTTTGTGGAACTCCACTTTCCCAGCGTGGTTGGCTCCACTCAGTCAGGGTTCGTAGAGACCGGCCTCTTGCAGTTGTGCTTTGAAAGCCTCCACCCGCGCCGGGAAGTACCGGTGGACGATCCGATCGACCTCCGGCTTCCAATGTCCCTCCACCGTGTAGGTTTCATAGGGGCCTTCTTTGTAGCGATGGATTCGGTTTCGGTAGTCGCCCCATCGCAGGGCTTCCGCGAACAGGGCCGGCTCCAACCGATTGGATAAGGCTCGGTATCGGGCGGCTGCGGCGTCGGCCGACAGGGCGGCCCCGGGGGCCAAGTGTTTTCGGGCCCGGGTGGCGAACTCATGACGGAAGGCCGGTGATTGGCGGAGTTTCTGGAAAATGCGTGTCGGCGACTGGTCGTCGTCGTCCTTGAGGCGATTGTCCTGAGGGTCTTCGAGGGTTCGTTCTCCGTCCCACACCAGGAATTGCCACAGCCCGGCAGGATTGCGACGACGGGCCGCGTACCAGTTGGATGAGCGGTCCCAATCGCCATTGGCTCCGTAGAGATTGAGCAGCATGAAATCCATGAAGGCGGGAATATCCAGTTCAGCGCGGAGGGCTGCATCGCTGACCTCGTTGGTAATCCCCGCGTTGACCAGAGACATCATCCGATCCCAGGCCACGGTGTCTCCGGAGAGCACCTTGTCGGCATTGCGGGAATCATAGTCGATGTTCCGACCTCCCCAGGTCCTTGCGGCGAATCCGGCATCCGGGCGTTCGCAAAGATCGTAAATTCCCCAGTAGAGACCATTGAGGTGCAGGTGCACCGGTCGGCTGCGGGATGCTGGATGGCCCATCACCGAATACGTTGCTCGCATCCAGGGGTCGCGGAGGTAGTCGGCGCTGCGCCGTTCCTTGCCATCCCAGTGCAGCCAGGAGTGGTTGTTGCCGGCGCGGAGAATGAACTGGTCGAGGCTGCCGTTTTGGCCGGGGAAGAGAGCGTTCTTCAGGGACGACATTCCGTAACGCGAGCGGAAGACGACACGGAAGGAATGCTTGGGCGACTCCTTGGGGCGTCGATTCCAGCCGCCTTGGATCCTCAGTCCGGCATGAACCTCGAACCCCGGACCACGGGAAGTGGTTCGAAAAGTGAGTTGCACGGGCCGTTCCCAGGAATCGCCGGATTCTTGAGTGTGACGGTACAGGCCCAGTTCTTCGCCATAGAGATCTTCGGGCTTCAGGTTCAGGAAAAGATGGGGAAGCGCCTCCAGGGCCTGCTCCAGACGTTGTTCGATTTCTGGGCTGGCACCGCTGGCTGGAAGGTTCATCCGGTACCATGCCGGTGCTTCCCAGCCGTCTTCACGCCCCCAGGTCGTGGGTAGTCCGGCTCCGTCCTGATTCAGGATTCCACGGACGGAAAACACCGAGGTCGGCGGAGGTGGAGTGACGGATTCTCCCGAAGAACGCAGGAGGGGAAATGCCGTGGTGAGAAGCAGGAGACGAAGAAAACGGTGGAGCCAAGGCATGGGCTGAGCCTGGGTTAGGTTGGGACAAAAGGCACGTTCAGAGCCGGGGTGGGTGGTCGTGGCTGAGGCGGGTAAGCCATCTCCCCAGGGACAGGTTTCGGGCGATTGCCTCGACAGAGCCATGGAATGCGGGTGAGTTTTCGCCGCATGACCGTTCGGGACACCCTGTCGTGGATTACCGAGACGCTTCAATCAGCCGGCATCGAGTCTGGCGAGGTCGAGGCGGGCTGGATGCTGTGGCGGTTGACGGGGGACAATCCGGTCCAGTTGCGCCTTCGCGGGGATCGGTGGGTTTCATCGGAACACCGGCTCCAATTGGAAGCGTGGGTCCAGCGTCGGTGTCGGCGTGAACCGCTCCAGCACCTGCTGGGAGTAGCGCCGTTTTTGGACTGGGAAATCGAGGTTTCCGGGGATGTTTTGGTGCCACGTCCCGAGACGGAAGTGCTGGCCTTGAAGGCGCGCGAATGGCTCCGACAACGGTCCGGTGGCGCTGCGCATCGACCGGCGAAGGCTCTGGACATCGGTACGGGATCCGGCTGTTTGGCCATCGCCCTGGCCGACCTTCCTGGGGTGTCGGTGCAGGCGATCGACGTGTCGGAAGCGGCCTTGCGCGTGGCCCGCTCCAATGCGGCTCGACTTGGATTCCCGGACATTGAGTTCCTGCATCGAGACTTGAGAACTCTGTCCGAGACCGCGTTCCAAGATCTGGACCTGATCGTGTCCAATCCGCCGTATATCCCGAGCGAGGAAATTGCCGGATTGGATCCCGAGGTGCGCGACCACGATCCTCGACTGGCCCTGGACGGTGGGACCGACGGTTTGGATTTTTACCGCATCTTGGCCCGCCAGGGTCGGCACTGGTTGCAGGCCTCCGGTTGCCTGATGCTCGAATATGGCGACGGACAGGCTCCGGCCCTGATTCGGCTCTTCACCGAGGAGGGCTGGGGTGAGATTTCAGCAGAGAAAGACTTGAGCGGGCGCGAGCGGATTCTCATCGTCCACCCATCGGCCGCCCGTGCGATCTGATTCCACCAACCCCCGCGGGCGTTTCCGGTCCCTCATTCCATGGATAGTTTTTTGATCGAAGGCGGACTCCCGCTGAACGGAGAAGTGACCATCAGCGGCTCGAAGAATGCCGTGCTGCCCATCCTCGCGGCGACGTTGCTCACTTCGGAAACCTGCGTCATCCGCCGGGTGCCTGACCTCAGCGACGTCGGCTTCATGCTGAAGATCCTTCAGTCCCTCGGGGCGGAAGTGACGCGTGATGGCGGCACCTTGACCATCCGAGCTGCGAACATCTCCGGCCGTGGTGATTATGAATTGATCCGCAAGATGCGGGGATCGATTTGCATCCTGGGTCCTCTCCTGGCGCGCCTGAAGGAGGCGGTAGTCTCGTTGCCTGGCGGTTGCGTGATTGGCACGCGCCCGATCGATCTCCACCTCAAGGGGTTGCGCGGTCTGGGCGCCCAGGTCGAGGTTGAAGCCGGTTATGTGCGGGTGCATGCACCGCGTCTGGAGGGTCAGATGATCTTCCTCGGCGGTCGCGTCGGTCCGACCGTTCTCGGGACGGCCAACTTGATGATGGCGGCCACGCTGGCCTCCGGTATCACGGTCATCGAGAGCGCTGCGTGCGAACCGGAGGTGGTGGATCTGGCCGACTTCCTCATCGCCATGGGGGCGAAGATCACCGGCGCCGGCAGTCCGACGATTACCATCCACGGTGTGAAGGCATTGCACGGGGCTGACCACGAAGTCATCGCCGACCGCATCGAAGCGGGCACCTTTGCCGCGGTGGCAGCTGCGACCGGCGGTGAAGTCACCCTGCGCGGGGCTCGGCCGGATCATCTCGGTGCGGTGCTCGACAAGCTGCAGGAAGCTGGCGCGGAAATCCGTCGAGCCGCCGGAGTCCTCACGGTGCGGGGAACCGGCGTCATCAAGCCCATCGACATCACGACGATGCCTTACAGCGGTTTCCCCACCGACATGCAGGCCCAGCTCATGGCGTTGGCCTGTCAGGCTCCCGGAACGAGCATCATTACTGAGCGCATCTTCGAATCGCGATTCATGCACGCCTCAGAACTCATGCGTCTCGGCGCCGACATTGCCATCGAGGGTCCCAGTGCCATCGTTAAGGGTGGTCGGCCTTTGAGCGGCGCCCCGGTGATGGCGTCGGACCTCCGGGCGTCGGCTGCGTTGGTGATCGCTGGGCTGGCCGCCAAAGGCAGCACCCAGGTTCACCGAGTCTATCATCTGGACCGTGGCTACGAGCGAATGGAGCTCAAACTCCAGAAGCTCGGGGCGCGGATCCAGCGGATCCCGGGTGAATGATGAAATTCGTGCTGCTCTTCCTGTTGGTGGCCACGGTGGGATTCGGTGTCTACCGGATCTCGCTGATTTACCGATCGGTCCCCTCGGATGAGCGCACCCGTGAAATGGCCGCACCGGTGGTCAGCGATGAAACGCTCCCCCCATTGACACCGCCCTTGGAGGCTTCTTTGGCCCATGCCACGCAAGCCGGTCCACAGGCGCTCCGTCAGTGGCTCAACCAGAACGGGGCTTGGGTTCCTGAACCCCGTCTGTCGGCCATCCAGCTCGACTACGCACAAATGTTGGTTCGCGCCAACCCGGCTGAAGCCCGTCGGCTGTATGCCGCGGTGAAGGCCCGAACCCCGGCCAACTCACCCTTGGCTTCCCGCCTGAAGCAACTTTCCCGAACGTTTGAGTGATTCCATGGACATTGTTTTTAACTGCCCCCATTGCGGCCTCAGTCTCGAGGTCGACCAAGACGCCGCCGGTCAGCAATTCGACTGCCCGACCTGCCAGAAGCCGGTGACCGTGCCGACCGCGGCCGCCGTGCTCCTCAAGACAGCCCCGGTCGGGACGGCTGTCTTGCCTGAGTCACCGCGTGACGAAAAACGCATGGCGGTTCCAGCCTCCCAGAAACCGGGCGGGTCTCTGATCCAGAAACCCAACAAGTCGCTGGAACTGGCGGCCAAGGAGTCGAAGCCGGGGATGCGGGTGAAGACCCTCCGCCATTCCGATTTCAAGGAGGCCGGTAAGGACAAGTTCGACGAGGTGGTGTCGGATTTCCTCAACAAGATCGGCGATCAAGCCATCGTGAGCATCACGCCGATCCAGTGCAGCTACCTCGACGCTGGCACCCAGAAACTCCTGCCCGACTTCGGGGTCCTGGTCATTTACCGCGGTTGAGCTAGATCCGCTGCCGCGGCCCCGAATTCCGCACCATGGGGGATCTTGGAATGACGCCTTGGCTGGTGATCGCCCTCCGGGTGATTGCCAACCCGTGCTCCAATGCCCTCCAAAAGGCCTTGGCGAGCCATGGTTGGCCGGCGCCGGTGCTGCTGGCCTTTACGCATGGAGTGCTGGGTCCGGTGGCCATGGTGATCCTGCTCCGGGCAGGCGATTCGCTGGGTTGGGATTTCTGGTCCTGGAGCCTGCTGTCCGCCGCCCTGGCGGTGTCGGCCAACTGGCTCATCATCGAGGCCGTCCGACGTTCGGATCTCTCGCTGCTGGGGCCCATCAATGCTTACAAGCCTTGGGTGAGCCTGCTTCCCGGTTGGTTGCTGCTGGGTGAGCAACCCGTCGGTTGGCAATGGGCCGGCATGGCGTTGGTCCTGGCGGGCAGCCTCCTGTTGGGTGGAACGGGAGGTCCGGGCGGCCGTCTAGGGGCGTTGTTCTTGGATCGAGGGGTCCAACTTCGCTTCTTGGCGTTGGTGTTTTCGGCCGCCGAAGCGGTGACCTTGAAACGGGTATTGGCGGTTTCCGATCCCGCAAGGGCCTTTGCCGGATGGGTGTTGCTGGGTTTTCTGTTGGCCGTCCCATTCGGTTGGAGAGCCCGCGGAGCCTGTCCCCAAACTGCAGCCGCAGCCCTGCGCCATCTGCCGTCCGGACTGACGCTGGCGCTGACGACCGGGCTCATGCAGGGCTCCACGTTTGTGATCCTGAATTTCTTGCCTACGGGGATCGCGTTGTCGTTCTTTCAATTGTCTGCGGTGCTCAGCGTCTTCTTGGGGCGGGCCTTCTTTGGGGAACCCCAGTTTGCACGACGTTTGGCGGGAGCCTGCGTCATGGCACTGGGGGCCGCGATCCTGGCCGGGGCTCGATGAACTCCAGACAGAGTTTGGATGAAACGTTTCTCGGCGTGACAGACAGCCCCGCCTGTTGTTGATTGACCGGCACATGAAACGAGTCCTTTTCGCGCTGGCCGCCGCGTTCCTCTGCGGCCTTGCCGTGTCTGCTGAAGACAAGGCTCCCACCAAAACCGACAAAAAAGATACCCCAGTGAGCAACACCACCAACGAAGTCGCCGTCATCAAGACTGTTGCCGGCGAAATGGTCATCGAGTTCTGGCCCGATGTGGCCCCAAAGACCGTCGAGAACTTCAAGACTCTGGCCAAGAAGGGCTTCTATGATGGCACCGCATTCCACCGGATCATCAAGGGATTCATGGTTCAGGGCGGCGATCCGCTGACCAAGGACGAGACCAAGCAGAACCGTTGGGGCACGGGTGACCCGGGCTACAAAATTAAGGCCGAGTTCAACGAGCGTTCCCACAAGCGGGGCGTGATCTCCATGGCCCGCTCCCAGGATCCGGATTCCGCAGGCAGCCAGTTCTTCATCTGCCACGGCGATCCGAGCTTCCTCGACCGCCAGTACACCGCCTTCGGCAAGCTCATCAAGGGCGATGACGTGTTGGAGAAGTTGGCCACCACGAAGACCGGCTTCCAAGACCGTCCGGCCACGCGCCAGGGTGTGGAGAGCGTGAAGATCGTGGATCGCGACACCATGAAGTAAGCACCCGTCTTTTGAGATTCTTGACGGCGGTCGGGCCTCACCTGACCGCCGTTTTTTCTACCGTGGAAGCCGACACCGTCAACGCCATCGCCTCCGTGCTGCAGGGGTTCGGGTGCCCTCCGGACAAATGCCCGGAAATGGCCCTGCAACTCCACCGCCGGGCCGGACAATTGGCCGAAGCCAAGGGCCGTTCCTATGAAGAGGCTCTGGGTCACTTGTTGAGGGCGATGGCCGGTGGTTGGGCGGCCCAGTCGAGCGCGCAGGAGAGCGGTCCGCAGCCATGAATCCGGATTGCGGCGGTGAGATTCAACCGTGGCCCGATCTGGGATCCCAATCGGTAGGCAATTTCCGGATTTTCCAACTCCGTTCGGTGCGTCGCCGCAGCCCGCGCAACGGCGTGGAGCGCGACTTCTATGTGATGGACTGCGCGGATTGGGTGAATGTCATCGCGATTACGGCCGAGAATGAATTGGTTTTGGTGGAGCAGTTCCGGCACGGCGTGGCTGCCGTCGAGTTGGAGGTTCCCGGTGGCATCATGGACCCGGGCGAGACCGATCCGGTGGCGGCGGGTCTTCGGGAATTGCGCGAAGAAACCGGCTATGTGGGGGAGGGCGGGATCGAGATCGGTTGCGTGCTGCCCAATTCAGCCATCCAGAGCAACCGGTGTCGGACCGTCTTGGTGAGGCAGTGTCGGCGGGTCGGTGAGCTGGAGTTGGACGACTCCGAAGACATCGCCGTGCGACTATTCCCCGTGTCGGATATGGCCAAGCTGGTGACTGGAGGGCGTATTCGTCACTCCTTGGCGGTCGCGGCTTTGTATCATTACGAACTCTGGCTGCGTTCCTTCCGGGGTGGATTCCAAGGTTGATCTCGGGTGGGTGATCGGGAGTGCGTTGCGCCGGTTTGTTGCGAGAAATTTTCCGGGTCTCACTTTCGTTTGGAGCCATCCGAGGGCATGGTCACCCCCATCATGAAACTCACCTGGAGAGACTCCGAAGACATCGCCTGGGCCCTCATGGATACTTATCCGGATCAGGATCCTCTGAAGCTCAGTTTTCCCAAGTTGCACAAGATGGTTTGTGAGTTGCCCGAATTCGGCGACAAACCCGACGCCTCCAACGAGAAGATCCTCGAGAACATCCAAATGGCTTGGTACTCGGAGCAGAAGTAGGTCTCTGAGACCGGTGTTTGAAGCTGGCCTATCAAATAGGCACCGCAATCAGTCGTTGGGAAAATTGAGCTGCAGGGCTCAGCCCAACCATTCAGGTGAGGAATTCGGACTCAGAATGAATTCAGACTTAGAATTCCGCCTGAGTATCCCGACCGAATGTTGGTTCAGACCGAATATCTGAACTGCATTTGAACCGCAGTTAAACCTATTGCGGCTGCGAAGGGGAGGTGGGGTGGCCGACGGGACTCGAACCCGCAACGACCAGAATCACAATCTGGGGATCTACCATTGATCTACGACCACCGACCGGCCGTCACGTTATGCAGGCGATCCCCCCATCGTCAAGCCGCACCCATCTCTCACCTGCAATAAAATGGTTTTCCTCTCGAGGGCAGAACAACCCCGTTGGGCGGAAATTGAAGGATGCCTCCTTCGGTCCTTGGGACTCCGATCCACGCAGTAAAGCGTTGTGAACAGGGTCGCCAACGGATGTGTTAGCCGCCAAAGACGCTGGTTTCTTCGAGGTAGGGAATGGTGAGCGGGCCCAGGGGTAAGACGGCGACACGCGCTCCGGGGCCGTGCTGATGGAGCGCACTCTGGACTGCGGCGGCGATGTCCGGACACGGCTCCAGATGGGCTGCCCGCAGGATTTCGTCGGGCAGGCCCGAATGCACCAGCACCCGTGCCTTGCTTTGGACCACTCCTTGAAGCTGGGCCTGCCATTGCTCCGGTCGCGAAAATCCCGGGGTCGCCAATCGGGCCAGGACACCTTCGATGGAAGACTCCTCCCGCAGCAGCACATCGTAAGGGCTGCCCGACGGGATCCCGTCAGAACACTCCGCCGCCAGAATGATGGTTCCGCCCGGCTTCACGATCCGCGCCGCCGCAGACATACCCTTGACCCCTTGATAGAGGTTTTGGTCCAGCGGGTAGCCGGAATTGGTGGTGACCACCACATCGAACGGGGCCTTCACCGGTTGCATGGCCGACTGGCGTACCGCCTCGCGTCCCGCCCGGTGCGCCGTTGCCAGATCTCCAGCAAAGACTCCGGTGATTTGCCGCCGATCGTTCAACGTCACATTGAGCAGGAAACTCGGGCCCACGCGTTGGGCGATTTCCATCAACTCCTCCCACACGGGGTTACCCTCGCAGTGACCGAAGCTGGCCATGGGGCTGCCGATGTTTTGGGCTCCATGGTTGCTCATGACGGTCTCCACATGGGCCACTCCCGGCATGATCCCCTTGGGGCCTCCGCTGAACCCCGCAAAAAAATGGGGCTCAATGAATCCGGTCACAATGCGAACATCGGCCTCCACGCAGTGCCGGTTGATCCACGCCGGGACGCCGGTTCGAGTCGTTCCGAGGGCGACACAGGCCGCGTGGTCAAAAGGTTCGTGGTTGAGCACGCGCCAATGGGCCACGACCTCGGGCGTGAGTAGGTGTTCCAATTCCTCCCGAGTGCAGGGTCGATGCGTGCCGAGTTGGCAGAGCAGAGTGACTTGGTCTCGCTGCACTCCGGCTTGTTCCAGGTAATCCAGAAGCCACGGGATCATTCGGTCATTGGGCGTGGCCCGGGTGATGTCCGTGAACAGGATGCAAATGCGACAACCTGGCGTGAGCCACTCCCGGAGCGGGGGCGCACCCAGCGGCGACTCGAGCGCTGCCCGCATCGCTGCCTGTTCATCCGCGAGGGCAGGGGAGTGACGGGGTTGGATCACCGTGGTGGCGTGGTCGGGAAACATCACCGGAAGCCAACCGCGTCCGTAGGCCAGAGGAACCGTCATGACCGGGCAGTCAACCCGGCCTTCATTGGAAGGAAATGTGAAAAACAGGTTTTTTTCAAAAAAGCAGTTGCCCCCGTGGCAAACCAACTCTAATTGTCCGTGGTCTGAAGCCCGTCTGCGTTGGAGTTTCTCTTCCCCGCAGCTTCCCCAAGTCAAATTTCCCGCGGCCCTTACTTCTGTCGCATCTCTGGGACCGGGCTCTTCCGACACACCATAGCACATGAGCAATCAGCAATCGCCGGAGGAATCAGCACCCCGGCCCCAGGAGACTCACCAAGCTCCTCCTCCGCCACCGTCGA
Source organism: Akkermansia muciniphila (assembly GCA_945861075.1). Taxonomy (GTDB): domain Bacteria; phylum Verrucomicrobiota; class Verrucomicrobiia; order Limisphaerales; family UBA9464; genus SXXZ01. Next base: position 3,608 of record CAMATE010000009.1, on the reverse strand, counting down.
ATCAGTCCCCTGATTCGGGCGAATACCGCCCCTCAGGTGGCGATGGCTCCGGTTACCAGGGAAATGCCCAGCAAGGCGGACCCCAAGGCAATCAAGGCAATCAGGGCCATCAAGGCACCTTCCGTCCCGGCGGTGGCCAGGGTGGATTCCGGCAAGGCGGCGGTGGCGGCGGTCGTCGTCACGGCGGACATCATCACCGACATGGTGGACATCAAAATCAGCGCCACAATCAGGGCGGCGGCGGTGGCCAAGGCGGCGGCGGAAACCGTGGCTACAACCAACAAGGCGGCAACCAGCAAGGTGGAAACCAACAGGGCGGCAATTATCAGGGTGGCGGCCAAGGGGGCGGTGCTCCTCAGCCTCAGGGCGAGCCGGTCATCATGGAAGGCTGGCTGGAAATGTCCGAAAAGGGTTTCGGTTTCCTGCGTTCCTCCAAGGGGAACTACGCCCCGAAGCCGACCGACGTGTTTCTCACGCCCGATTCCATCAAGCGCCTGGCCCTCCGCGAAGGCTGTCAGGTCAAGTGCTCGGTGAATCCGCCCCATCGGGGCAGCAGCCCTCAGATGCGCGAGGTCATCGAAGTCAATGGCAAGTCCTATCAGGACTATCTCCACGCCATGCGCTTCGAGAACCTCACCACCATCGATCCGATCGACAAGTTCCAGCTGGAGACCACGCCCGATAGCCTCGAGACGCGCATCATCGATCTCGTGACGCCCATCGGCAAAGGAACCCGTGGCTTGATCGTTGCGCCCCCGCGCACCGGTAAGACCACGATCCTGAAGCAGATTTGCAACGCCATCACCACCAACCATCCCGAGGTGCACTGCATGGTGCTGCTCATCGATGAGCGGCCCGAGGAAGTCACCGACTTCCAGCGCAGCGTGAAGGCCGAGGTGGTGGCTTCCAGCAATGATCAAGACCTCGAAACCCACGTTCGCCTGAGCCGACTGATGATCGAGCGCTGCCGCCGCATGGTGGAGGCGGGCAAGGATGTGTTCGTCCTGCTCGATTCCATCACCCGCGTGGCCCGTGCCTACAACTCGGTGCATGGCGGCTCCGGCCGGACCATGACCGGCGGTGTGGATGCCCGCGCCCTGGAAATTCCGCGCAAGATGTTCGCTTCGGCCCGCAAGGTTGAAGAGGGCGGGTCATTGACCATTCTGGCGACTGCCCTAGTCGATACCGGCAGCCGCATGGACGAGCTGATTTTCCAGGAGTTCAAGGGCACCGGCAACATGGAGCTCATCCTCGATCGGAAGCTCTCCGAGCGTCGCCTCTATCCGGCCATCGACATTCCCAAGTCGGGAACCCGTAAGGAAGAGAAGCTCTTCCCGCCCAACCAGATCGACGCCATCCGCAAACTGCGTCGCATGATGACCGATCTCCAGCCGGTGGAAGCCATGGAGACGCTCATCGCCGCTCTCAAGAAGCACAAGACCAACGCGGAGCTGCTCTCTAAGCTGGGCTAATTCAGATCACTCCGAATCAATCCGGATCGATCAATCCGGACCTTTTGAACGCAAAACGCCCCGACCGCGAGGTCGGGGCGTTTTGTCTTTTGTCGTCTATCGGCCGGGAAACCCCGGCCAAGGCCCGTTCTTCAGGCCTTCGGGAGCAAGTCGGCCACCAAGGCCTTCTCTTCCTTCAGTTCGTTCTCGGTCGCCGTGATCTTGGATCGGCTGAACTCGTTGATGGGCACGCCCTGGATGATTTCCCAGCGCTGGCCGTCGCTACGGGTCGGGTGGCTGAAGATCAGGCCCTTCTCGATGCCGTAATCACCCTGCGAGCAGACAGCAACGCTGAAGCAGTCGTCGGGGTGGGTGGGGGTGGTTAGGGCGCGCACCGTGTCGACCACGGCATTGGCCGCCGAAGCCGCCGAACTGAGCCCGCGGGCCTCGATGATCGCCGCGCCGCGCTTCTGGACGGTTGGGATGAAGGAGTCCTTGAACCAGGCTTCGTTGTTGATGACGTCCGTTGCGGCCTTGCCGGCTATACGGGCCTGATAGAAGTCCGGATACATCGTCGAGCTGTGGTTGCCCCAGATGGCGATGTTGGAAACCTGATCGACGCGCACGCCGGCCTTCTTGGCCAACTGCGTCTTGGCGCGGTTCTGGTCGAGCATGGTCATGGCGAACCAGCGGTCGGACGGCACATCCTTCGCCGCGTTCATGGCGATGAGGCAGTTGGTGTTGCAGGGGTTGCCGACGACCAGCGTGCGGACGTCTGTTGCAGCGTTGCGCTGGATGGCCTGGCCCTGACCGGTGAAGATCTTACCGTTGATGCCGAGCAGGTCTTTGCGCTCCATGCCCTGTTTGCGGGGCACGCTGCCCACGAGCAGCGCCCAGTTCACGCCGCGGAAGCCTTCGTCGAGGCTGGCCGTCGGAACCACGCCTTGCAGCAGCGGGAAGGCGCAGTCATCGAGTTCCATCACCACACCACTGAGAGCCTTCAGCGCGGGTTCGATTTCGATCAGATGCAAGATGACCGGTTGAGTGGGTCCAAACATCGCGCCAGAGGCGATGCGGAACAGGAGGGAGTAACCGATTTGACCGGCAGCGCCGGTCACAGCGACACGGATGGGAGCGTTCATTGAGCGGGGTAGACAGTGGACTGAATCGATCGTGAAGGCAAAATGCAAAGAGGGGTTTGCAACGGCGCGGGGAGGGCTCTCGCGCAGGCCGTGAAAAATCGCCACCGAAATTCCTGATGTGAATCCCAGGCGCTGGCGAGCCGCAGTCCCTTGCGCCCCGGAAATAGATCAGCGACGATTGCCCCTGCTGGTCCCAAAAATCCCCGTGAAAACCCGTTCCGCTCTGAGTTGTGTGATGATGTCGGCCTTCGTTGTCGCGATGTCCGTACACGCTGCCGACAAACCGTTCAAACCCTCCGAAGCCAAGACTTCCAAGCCCGATTTGCTGGGCCAGACCCGCACCGAATTGCGGGATTCCCGTGGGCAAAAGGTGGGCGAAGCCGTCACCACCAAGCCGAATCTTCTGGGGGAAACCCGCACGACCGTCCGTGATTCTTCGGGCAAGACTCTAGGTGAAGCCGTGACCCGAAAGCCCAATCTCTTGGGCGAGTCCAAGACCACCTTCAAGGACCCCAACGGTTATCGACTGGGAGAGGCGGTGACCACCAAGCCCGACCTTCTGGGTCAGACCAAGACCACCTTCAAGGATCCCAGTGGCCGCCGGTTGGGCGAAGCTGTGACCACCAAGCCTGGTTTGCTGGGCGAGACCAAGACGATGATCAAGGGCGGAACTCCGTGGAATCCGAGCACGACCTCCAGCAAACCCTCCACGACATTGCCGTCGACCAACAAACGGTAAGGTCTGCTCGCTGTATCCGAAATTGTCCGATGGCTTCTTAAGAGCCTTTCTAAAGGAAAATCACAGGGCGAAAGCAGCAAAAACCTGAGCAAATCCGTCATTGGCTTCAGGATGATCAAAATACCGCTTGATCCGAGGGCCATCACCCGTAAGCTCTCCGCTCTTTCGTCCTATCGAAAAGGTCCAGTTTTATGCGTCGTCCGAAGGGAATCAAAACCAAGAAGTCCGTCTCTAAGCGGTTCAAAATCACCGCGAGCGGCAAGGTGCTCACCCAGC
>CAMATE010000008.1 GCA_945861075.1 Akkermansia muciniphila | reverse complement strand
CTGCTGGGCAAGGGCGACATGCTCTACTTGCCACCGGGTTCCGGACGCCTTATCCGGGCCCAGGGCGCCCTCATCACCGATGCTGAGATCGAGGCCGTGATGAACCACATCAGCGTGCAGGGCAAGCCAAGCTACGAACCCGAAATTCATCAGGCCCTCCAGAAGGCTCAGAGCAGCATGGGATCCCTGCCGCTCGATCCAGATGACGAGGGAAGCAGTGAAGATGACGAGCTCATGCAGAAGTGCATTGAAGTCATCCGCACGGAGAAGAAGGCCAGTGTTTCGCTGCTGCAGCGGCGGCTCAAGCTGGGCTATGGGCGGGCGGCTCGGATGATGGACGAATTGGAAGACCGCGGCGTGGTCGGGCCGAGCAAGGGGGCTGAACCGCGGGACATCCTGATGGATCTGGATGGCAGTGGCTTCGATGGCGGTGGTCAGCGCTTGGTTTGAATCGTCTCGGTCGAGGGTTGGGAGCACGGTGTGAGTCGTGGAACCAGTAGCCGCATCCGCAACAGGTGAGGGGTTCTTCGGACAAGGAGTAGAGGATGATCACCATGCCATGAGGCGCATCTCACCTTGAGCATTGGCGGATCTGGGACTAGAAACAGAGAAACTAGGTTTTCCTCTCCCAGCATGCCTCTTCCACGACCCTCCTCCTTCAACGGCAACACCCTCAGCATCATCATGGGGGGAGGTCAGGGTACCCGTCTGTTCCCCTTGACCCGGGATCGCGCCAAGCCGGCGGTGCCGCTGGCAGGGAAGTATCGCTTGGTGGACATCCCTATCTCGAACTGCATCAACAGCGGGCTCCGCCGCATCTACCTGCTGACGCAGTTCAATTCGGCGTCACTGCACCGGCACGTCTCCCAGAGCTACAAGTTTGATCACTTCAGCGGAGGATTCGTCGAACTCTTGGCGGCTGAACAAAGTTTCTCGAGCACGAGTTGGTATCAGGGGACAGCCGATGCGGTTCGCAAGAATCTTCAGCATTTCAAGAACAACGACTTCGAGTACGCGCTCATTCTCTCGGGTGACCAGTTGTACCAGATGGATTTCCAGGCCGTTCTTCAGTCGCACATCGAACACTCGGCCGATCTGACTGTGGCCACCATTCCGGTGGCGGCGCGCGAGGCGTCGGCATTGGGGATCATGCAGGTCAATCCAGAGAATCGGATCACCCGTTTTGTGGAGAAGCCCAAGGACACGGCGGTGTTGGAGTCCATGAAGCTCGACCGCGCCACTTATCCGAAGTTCGGCATCCAGCGCGATGAAGACCTCTACCTCGCTTCGATGGGCATCTATGTTTTCAACCGGGATGTGCTCTTCGATCTGCTGAACAACAATCATACCGATTTCGGCAAGCACATCATCCCGGGAGCCATCGAAAACCGTCGGGTTTATTCCCACATCTTCCAAGGGTACTGGGAGGACATTGGAACCATCCGGAGTTTCTTCGAAGCTAGCTTGGATCAGACCAATGACCGGCCTCAGTTTGACTTTTTCAACCCCACGGTTTTCACCCGGCCCCGCTATCTGCCGGCCACCCGCATCGAGAGTGCCGCGATTGACCATGCGGTGATCGCCGACGGTTGCACCATTGATCATGCGCAGTTGCGGCATGCGGTGGTGGGAATCCGTTCCATCTTGGATGCGGGGAGTTCGCTAAATCGTGTCGTGATGATGGGGGCGGACTTCTACGACAATGCGGAGAAGCGCAATCGCCCTGAAAATCAGGGCATTCCGATGGGTGTGGGGCGGGGGACTCGCATCGACAACGCAATCATCGACAAGAATGCCCGTATCGGCCGCAATTGCATCCTGTCGCCGGAGGGCAAGCCTGCCGATGTGGATCACCCCCTCTACTACATCCGGGACGGCGTTCTGGTCATTCCCAAGGGAGCGGTGATTCCCGACAAAACGATCATCTGATCAGCAGTTATCAACGGGCGGTAGGGGGAGTGGGGCTGGAGTGGAAAACGAGGTTTATGAAATGATCGCTTGCCTCACCGCTTGGAAAGCCTCTAGGGTCCTCCTTCCTTTGAGGCAATTGGCCCGTGAAACCGGGCAGGAATACACATTTCTATGGTTCGCATTCGTCTGAAGCGCGGCGGTAATAAGAACAACCCGGTGTACCGGATCGTGGTGGCCGATGGACGCAGTCCCCGGGACGGCAAGTTCATTGAAGAGATCGGCACCTACAATCCGAAGACCAAGGGTAACAACTACACCCTGAATCTGGACCGCGCCCAGTACTGGGTGGGTGTCGGGGCTCAGCCCAGCGAGACCGTGGCTTCTTTCATTAAGAAGTCTGCGAAGCTGGCTGCCGTCGCCGCCTGAGCTGAATTGCTCTTGCCATGCAGGCCTTCCTCGAGTTTGTCGTGAAGGAGTTGGTGGATGAACCGGAAGCGGTTTCCGTCACTCCAGTCGAGCGGGGTGGTCTGACGGTGTACGAAGTGCGGGTGGCCCGCCAAGACGCCGGCAAGATCATTGGTCGTCGGGGTGGTACCATTCAGGCGATCCGGTCCGTGCTCCAAGTCGGAGCCGCGAAGGCGGGGCGTCGCTGCACCGTTGACCTAGTCGAAGACGAATAGTCGAATGGTTGAATAGGCAAACGGGATGGCTTCGTGACTGGGTTGGGTCGGCTGAATTGAAGTCGCTGGCTTTGGGTGATTCTTGAACCGCTCAGGCGGTTTTGAGCCCAAGTTCAGAAATCCTTACGACCCAACGGTTTGAAACGATTTGTTTCAAACCAATGGCTCAAACGAATTGCTGAGGATTCGATGGCGATCAAAGCTGGGGACGCGATGATCAGATGCTCGGGTTACGAGCCGTTGTAGCCTAGGTTGACATCGGTCTCAGCGGTACCCGGCCAATTCCGATCCTCCGATTTGTTTGAACCGTGGGGTAGGAGCGCGAGGGCTGCCAGCCACATGAAGGTAGATATTTTAACCCTGTTTCCGGAGATGTTCTCGGGCCCTTTGGACGAGAGCATCGTGGGTAGGGCTCGGAAGACGGGGATTTTGGATCTGACCATCCATCATCTTCGCAACTGGGCTCATGACCGGCATAAAACGGTCGATGACCGACCGTTCGGTGGTGGGCCAGGAATGGTCCTGAAACCGGAACCGATCTTTGAAGCAGTCGAGTCCCTTCGGGGACCGGAGACGCGAGTGATCCTCACTGCTCCCGGCGGGCGTCCGTTCAGTCAGGCAGTGGCTGGCGAACTGGCAACCCTCGGGCATGTGATCCTGATTTGTGGGAGCTATGAGGGGTTCGACGAGCGGATTCGGGAGCATTTGGCCGACGATGCCTTGAGCATCGGCGACTATGTGCTCACCAACGGAGCGTTGCCCGCGATGGTGATTGTGGATGCCGTCACTCGTCTTTTGCCGGGAGCCTTGGGTGACGCAATGAGCGCCACCGAAGAATCTCATGGTGACGGGTTGCTGGAATATCCCCATTATACCCGGCCTGCGGAATTCCGAGGTTGGTCGGTCCCGGAGGTGCTGATGTCGGGCAACCACGCTGACATCGCCCGTTGGCGACAACGGGAATCGATGAAACGGACGGCCGAACGCCGACCGGATTTGTGGGAAAAGTACCGCTGGCGAAAACCGGCAAAATAGCCGAAGTTGTCGCGGGTTGTACTGACGGGTGAGTGAAGTTTTTGGAAGTTTGAGGTTTTAGAAAATCGAAGGTTTGGAAAATTTTAAGAGAACACAGCCATGAACAAGGCCGCATTGTTTGACAAAATCGAGGGCGAGCAGTTCCGCAAGGAAGCCGCGAAATTCAACGTGGGCGACAGCGTCCGGGTGCACACCAAGGTCGTCGAAGGCGACAAGGAGCGTATCCAGATCTTCGCGGGAGTCGTGATCGGTGTTCGCGGCCGCGGGTTGAACCAGACCTTCACCGTCCGCCGTATCAGCTACGGCGAAGGTGTGGAGCGTATTTTCCCGACCCACTCTCCGCGCGTCGAGAAGATCGAAGTGGAGCGTCAGGGCTCGGTGCGCCGCGCCAAGCTCACCTACCTCCGTGACCGCATCGGCAAGGGCGCCATGGCCGTCAAGGAGAAGGACACGCTGTTGGCCGCCTGATCGGCGCTCAGCATCCATTTCCATTCAAGAATTTCGAGGGGTCCGGCACGAAAAGTGTCGGACCCCTTTCGTTTGGTGCGCCCGGCAGGGCGCACTCCTAGCCGATTCAGCCAAGAGCGTGTTGGAGTCCGAAAAATAGCCTCAGAATTCAGGGGCTTCGGGGTTGACACTCACACGTTTTTGAAGTGCTGTGGGAACCGAAAATCCCCTCACTTCGGTGCTTACCATTCTGGGTCCAAAATCCTCGTCTTGTGGCTACTGCGATGGCATCTCGCGGCGCGGGTTTTTGCGCATCGGTGCGTTGGGTATGGGAGGCGTGGGGTTGTCCTCTCTGCTGCGCGCCGAATCGGCGGCTGGCTTGCGTTCGGCAGGGCGTTCCCACAAGGCGGTCATCCTGATTTTTCTCCCCGGTGGCCCCAGCCATCAGGACATGTTCGACCTCAAGTTGGACGCTCCGGCCGAAATTCGGGGTGAGTTCAATCCGATCCCCACTTCGGTGCCTGGCTTGCAAATTTGCGAGCACCTGCCGCGCATGGCCAAGGTGATGGACCAATGCACGGTGATTCGGTCCATGGTGGGCATGGAAGACCGGCATGAGTCGTTCCAGACGTACACGGGGCGCCTGAATCGCAATCAGCCTCCGGGAGGTTGGCCGGCGATGGGTGCCTTGCTGGCCAAGCTCCAAGGTTCGGCCGATCCCGCCATTCCGGCTTCGGTGGGTTTGGCCCCCAAAATGGGGCATGTGCCGTGGTCCGACAATGGGGTCGCTGGTTATTTGGGCGCCGCCTATGCGCCCTTCGAAATCAACAAGGGCGGTGGCAAGGACGACATGGTGCTCAATGGCGTCACGCTGGATCGCTTGGCCGACCGACGGACGCTTTTGGCGTCGTTGGACGGTTTTCGGCGCGAGGTGGACACCAGTGGTCAGGTGGCCGGTGCCGATGCCTACACACAACAGGCCTTTGGCATCCTGACCTCCAGCAAACTCATGACGGCCTTGGATGTCAAAAATGAGGATCCCCGGGTCGTTGCGCGTTATGGAACGGGGGATTCCCGCAACCGCGACGATGGCGCGCCCAAGCTCATGGAGCAGTTCCTGGTGGCTCGACGTTTGGTTGAAGCGGGAGCCCGCTGCGTGACGTTGGCCTTCAGTCGGTGGGATCACCACGGAGATAATTTTGGAGCTTTGCGTCAGGATCTTCCGCTGTTCGATCAAGGTTTGAGTGCTTTGATCACCGATCTCCGGGAGAAAGGGTTGGATCGCGATGTTTCCGTGCTGGTCGCCGGCGAGTTTGGTCGAACCCCCACCATCAACAAAGATGGCGGTCGGGATCATTGGCCCCGGGTGGGTTTCTCGCTCTTGGCTGGTGGTGGCCTCAAGCATGGTCAGGTCATCGGTTCCACAGACCGACTGGGCGGCGAGGCCGACTCGCGACCGACCACGTTTGGCGAGGTTCACGCCACGCTCTATCACGCCATGGGCTTGGACGTGAACAAGATCACCGTGCCCGACTTGAGCGGTCGTCCGCAGTTCCTGGTGGATCCCGGGGTTCAACCCATGAAGGAGTTGGTCGGATGAAGCGGAGTATTTCAGGTCAGGTTGCATCGTTTTCCCGTGAACACGGCGGGAGTCCTTCAACGTCATTCTCGCCATGTTGACTCTCTCTGGACCTTCCAGCCGTTTCTGTGACGGCCTTTCCCGACGGAGTTTCCTCCGCATCGGCGGACTGGGGATGGGGGGATTGACCTTGTCCCAGTTGCTGCGGGCCGAGGCGGCCTCTGGGATGAAGTCCAACCACAAGGCCGTGATCATGGTGTATCTGCCGGGTGGACCGCCCCATCAGGACACCTTCGATCTCAAAATGGATGCCCCGGCCGAGATCCGCGGGGAGTTTCGTCCGATCCCGACCACGGTTCCCGGATTCCAGGTGTGCGAGCACTTGCCGCTCTTGGCCAAGCAAGCCCATCGCTACGCAGTCATCCGTTCGATCAGCGATGCCATCGACGATCATTCCGACTTCATGTGTCAGACGGGGCGTCGCAAGGCGAGTCAGCCGCCCGGAGGCTGGCCAACTTTTGGTGCGACCGTTTCCCGGGTCATGGGCCCTGCCACCGATTCTGTTCCGGCCTTCGTGGGGCTCGAACCTCGGATGCAGCATCGTCCCTACAATGCGGCCACGGCGGGTTATGCGGGGGTTTCCCACGACGCCTTCCGTCCGGCGGCCGACGCCAAGTCCGACATGGTCCTCAATGGCATCACGACCGACCGCTTGGCCGATCGTCGATCCTTGCTGACGGCATTCGATCGTTTTCGTCGTGAAGCCGATGCCAGCGGCCTCATGTCGGGTGTGGACGGTTTCAATCAGCAGGCCTTCGGCATGTTGACCTCCAGTCGTCTGCTCGAGGCGCTCAATGTGGAGAAGGAATCCGCGGCGGTTCGGGAGCGTTATGGCAAGGGCGACCCCAAGGTTCATGGCGATGCGGCCCCGATGCTCAACGAGCAATTCCTGGTGGCCCGTCGATTGGTGGAGGCCGGGGCCCGGTTCGTGACCGTGGCTTACGGGTTCTGGGATTACCATGGCAACAATTTCGGCAATGCACGCAACGATTTGCCGCTGTTGGATCAGGCCTTGAGCGCCCTCATCGCTGACTTGCACGACCGAGGGCTTCAGAACGATGTCAGCGTGATCGCCTGGGGCGAATTCGGTCGGTCCCCGACGATCAACAAGGATGGCGGCCGCGACCATTGGCCCCGCGCCAACTGCGCTCTCCTGGCCGGCGGAGGCATGAAGGTGGGGCAAGTGATCGGAGCGACCGACCGTCTCGGCGGCGAACCCAGCGAACGCCCTGTCCAGTTCGGTGAGGTGTTTGCGACCCTTTATCAGAATCTTGGCATTGATGTGAACAAGGTGACGGTCCCGGACTTGACCGGCCGACCCCAGTTTCTCGTGCCAGACGGGTGTCAGCCTATGCGTGAGTTGGTTTCTTGACGGGGTTTTCTTCCATGCACCTTTCACTCGATTTCATGAACGCCTCCAGAATGGTTCGCCTCAAGGCATCCCCAGCGGCCCAGCGCATCCTGGTGGGAGTGATGACCTTCGTTGGGGCCTTCCTGATGAGCAGTCCCGGCCAACTCGTGGGCGGAACCCTCGAGTTGCATTATCGGGCCGGAGCGGGTGAGTTGGTTCTCGATTCCCAGGATGCCCGGCAGCAATTGCTGGCCACCCTCGATGGCACCCGCGACGTGACCCGCGAGGTGACCTGGAGTGCCGAGCCTTCGGGCATTGTCCGGCTCGATACCACCGGCCGTGTCATTCCGGTGGCCGACGGGTCGGCGGTGATCTCGGCCAAGAGTCGCGACGGCGTGACGGCGCGCCTTCCCGTTCGCGTCGTTCATGCGGGTCAGCCAGCACCGCTGCACTTCGCTAATCAAATTGTTCCGATTTTCACCAAGAATGGCTGCAACGGGGGCGGGTGCCACGGCAAGGCGGCCGGCCAGAATGGGTTCCGCTTGTCCTTGCTGGGGTTCGAGCCGGAGGAAGACTACGAACACTTGGTTCGCGAGGCCCGTGGGCGACGCCTGTTTCCGGCCGATCCGCCCCGATCCCTGCTGGTGACCAAGGGAACGGCCGAAATGCCGCACGGCGGCGGTAAGCGTCTGGAAATTGGTTCGGATGACTATCGGCGGTTGGTTCGCTGGATCTCGCAAGGTATGCCGTTGGGTAAGACCAACGCCCCCACGGTCGAGCGGGTGGAAGTGTTCCCTTCGGTGCGCACTCTGGCCCTCAACGGTGAGCAGCAATTGGTGGTGACGGCCCATTATACCGACGGGTCCGCGGAAGACGTCACCCGCAGCGCCCTGTTCGAACCCAACGACAAGGACATGGCCGCATCCGATGCCAATGGCTTGCTGAAGATCTTCAATCAGCCGGGAGAGTTTGCGGTGATGATCCGCTATCAGGACAAGGTGGCGACCTTCCGGGCGACCATCCCGTTGGGAGCTCCGGTAGAGCGTTTGCCGCTGGCCAAGAATTTCGTGGATGAGCTGGTCTTCAAGCAGCTGAAGCAGGTGGGGATGCCGCCGAGTGAAATCACCGACAAGGCCACGTTCCTACGGCGAGTGACACTCGATATCGCCGGTCGGTTGCCCACGCCGGACGAGGTGCGGGCGTTCGAGGCGGATACGGCATCGGGCGATCGGGATCGTGTGATTGATCGGTTGGTTGCCTCAACGGACTATGCCGATTATTTCGCCGGCAAATGGTCGGCATTGTTGCGCAACAAGCGCAGCGAGCCCAAGCAGGCCCGGGGCACCATCGCTTTCCATGCGTGGGTTCGGGACAGTTTGGCTGTCAACAAGCCTTACGATCGGTTTGTGCGGGAGGTCCTAACCGCCTCGGGCGATGTCTCCGAGAATCCTCCGGTGGCTTGGTACCGGCAAGTTCGCACCCTTCAGACCCAGTTGGAGGATGTCTCCCAGTTGTTCCTTGGACAGCGGATGCAGTGCGCCCAATGCCACCACCATCCGTATGAAAAGTGGAGTCAGGCCGATTATTGGAGCTTTGGCGCTGCGTTTTCCCAGGTGGCCTACAAGCCGGGGTCGCAGCCGGGTGAGGAGGTCATCGTCCACCGTCGGGGAGAAGCCAAGGCGACCAACAAAAAGAACGGTCAGGCGCTCAAGCCCGCGGCCCTCGGGCAGTCCGCCTTCGATTTGGCCGTCGATGACGATCCCCGTGTGTTTTTGGCGGACTGGATGACTTCTCCTAAAAACCCCTGGTTCGCCAAGGCGCTGGTCAATCGCTACTGGAAGCATTTCTTTGGTCGCGGATTGGTGGATCCCGAGGATGACATGCGGGACACCAATCCTCCGAGCAATCCCGAATTGCTCGATGCATTGGCCGCGCACTTCGTGGCCAGCGGTTTTGATTTGAAGGACTTGGTGCGCACTCTGGCCCGCAGCACCACCTACCAGTTGAGCGCCGAGCCCAATGCTTACAATGCCAAGGATCGTCATCATTTTTCGCGGTTTTACCCCCGCCGCTTGCCGGCGGAGGTGTTGCTCGATTCGGTGAACACCCTGACGGGTGGGCGCAGTCAGTTCGACGGGTTGCCTGTGGGCACCCGGGCCGTGTGCCTGCCGGACAACAGCTTCAACGCTCAGAGCTACTTCCTGACCGTGTTTGGTCGTCCTGAAGGCAGCAGCGCCTGTGAGTGTGAGCGCAGCATGGAGGCCTCTCTCAGTCAGAGTTTGCACCTGCTCAATTCGAAGGACATCCAAACCCGGTTGAGCGCAGATGATTCACGCCCTTCGCGCCTCCATGCCGACTCCCGTCCCGATCCGGCCAAGCTGAGTGAGTTGTACCATTTGGCTTATGCGCGTTTGCCGTCGGCGGAAGAGCTTCAGCGCGCCACCGATTATCTGACGCGCAAAGCGGCAGCCGCCAAACCGGGCAAGGATGCGGCCGAGACCGAGACCTTGAAAGTGAAGGCACGCCGTGAGGCCTGGGAGGACCTGACCTGGGCCCTCTTGAACACCAAGGAATTCCTCTTCAACCACTGAGGCATGTTCCGGGATTCCTTGGGTCACTGGATCACCGCAGGGTGGCTGACGGCGGCGATGGCCTGGGCGCAATTGCCCGTGGCCAAGCTCAACACGGTTTTCCCGCTGGGTGGCCCTGCCGGGTCCACCGTGGAGGTGACCGTGAGCGGCTCGGATCTCGACGATCCTACTGGGTTGGTGTTCTCCGATCCGCGGGTGACGGGAACCCCGGTGTCTGGAAGCGCCGATCGCTTCCGGGTGGCGTTGCCGGCCGGGATTTCTGGGGACTCCCTCGATCTTCGTGTTCAAGGGCGTTATGGCGTGTCCAATCCAAGGGCGTTTGCCGTGGGCACGGCTGCACCGGAACTGCGGTGGACCAACAACCCCGTTTCCCTGGCTCAAGCCTTCGATTTACCACTGGAGGCCGTGGTCAACGGACGCGTGGGAGCGCAGGAAGTGCTCTGGTTCCGGTTTCAGGGTGAGGCAGGTCAGGCTCTGGGCGTCCGTGTGGAAGCCCGTGAGCTGGATTCTCGACTGGTGCCTGACTTGGCGTTGACCGATGCGGCCGGTGCCGAATTGGCCCGCGTGCGACGTCGGGAGTGGTTCGATTTCAAGTTGCCGGCCAAAGGGGCCTATTTCCTGAAACTGAACGATTCCCTGTATCGCGGCGGTGACACCCATGGGTTTCGATTGGTGCTGACCGCGGCTCCGCGGGTTGCCTTTGCCGTACCTCAAGTTTTGCAAGCGGGGCGTTCCCAGCGGGTGACCCTGTATGGACGGCGATTGCCGGGTGGTCATCCCTCGACGGTGCTGGGAGCCGATGGAGAGCCTCTCGAGCAGCTCGACCTGGAGATCACCGCTCCGGCTGAAGCCAGCATCCCTTCGGCCACGGTGGAAGCGCTGGGGCGACCCGCGGCGTCCCTGTTGGCCCAAGAATCTTGGTTGTGGCGGGGTTCGGAGGGGCTCTCGCCCACCCAACCGGTTTTGTTTGGTTTGACGTCCCTTTCCGTGATCGCGGGCGCTTCCACGGGTTTGGTTTCCGTGGCGCCGCCATGCGAGTTTTCCAGCCTGTTCCCGGTCCGTGGCCAATGGAGTGGCGTCACCTTCGAGGCGAAGAAGGGGCAGGTCTTCTGGGTGGAACTGGGTTCCGAGCGTTGGGGACATCCCGTGGACCCGATGGCGGTTGTGCAACGGGCCAAGACTCCGGAAGCCGCTCTTGAAGGCGCCGGTTGGGTGGATGTACTGGAACTCGCCGACACCGAACAAAATCTCGGTGATCGGGAATTCCCGACCGCTCATCGGGATGCAGGGGCCCGGTTGGAGATTCCCGAAACCGGTCGGTACCGAATTGTGGTTCGAGATGGATTTCGCCGTGGTGACACCGTGGACCGCTATCCCTATCGGTTGAGCCTGCGTCCGGAGACTCCAGATTTCCAACTGGTTGCCTTTCCAATGCCACCAGCGCGTGCCGGTGAGGATCGTGCGCTTCCGGTGATGCCGTCAGTGATCCGTCGGGATCAGACGGTGGCCTTTCGTGTGGTGGCCTTTCGCCGGGATGGATTTCAGGGGGAGATTGAGTTGGGGGCGAGCGGCCTGCCTCCGGGCGTCCGGGCTTCCACCACGCGTATTGCGTCCGGTCAGAATACCGGCGTGCTGTTGCTGAGCGCTTCGATTGAGGCTTCGGGCGCGGGTTTGTGGCAGGTGGAGGGCAAGGCGGCCTTGGGGTCTGGAATCCAGACCCGGAAGGCGGCGGTCGCTTCGTTGGTTTGGCCGGTGGCTGATTACAACAATGAGAACCCGGTGGTCCGGCGTTCCCGCAGCGGTGCGGTCGCCGTGGTGACTCAAGAGTTGGCTCCGGTGAGCATTCGAGTCGGAACCGCCTCTCCCTCGGCCGACGGGGCCACTTGGAAATTCCCGTTGCACATCCAACGGCATGGGGAATTTCAAGGAGCCTTCAATTTGAAGACCGCTGGGCATTCTGCCTGGGACAAGGTGAAGGAAATCAGTGTCCCGGAAAAAGCCACCAACCTGGTGGCGGAGATGGCTCTGGGCGATGCGCGCCTGCCGACCGGTAGGCACACACTCTGGCTGCAGGGCAGCGTCGCCGGCAAATACCGGCAAGCTCCCGAGGCGCTGGTCGCCGCTGAAGCCGAATTGAAGGAGGCCGAGAAAGCGTTGTCGGGCGCCAAACCCGAAGGAAAAGCAGCAGCGGAGACTCGGAAGAAGGATGCCGAGGCCCGTCGCAAGGCCGCGGAAGAAAAAGCCAAGCCGCGTGACCTCACGTTGGCCATCTGGTCGGAGCCGTTCACCGTGACCGTGGGTGCCGCCGCCAAAACGGAGGCCAAGCCGTGAAGCGCTTCCCGAGACCTTGTTTGGGATGGTGGATCGCAGGGGCCATCACCTGGGTGTTTGCCGGGGTGGATTCCGGTCGGGCCGCCGTTCAGCCCATACCTATCGCCAAAGTGGTGGGTGGCACGAATGCCGAGGTCAGTTTCCAGAAGGACATCCTCCCGATGTTCCAGGCGAATTGCTTGCCGTGCCACAATCAGACCCGAGCCAAAGCCAGCCTCAATTTGGAAACTCCCGCCTCACTCTTGCGTGGAGGAGACACCGGTCCCGGAGCGGTGGTGGGAAAGCCTGCTGAGAGCTTGGTGCTGAAGTCTGCGGCCCATCAGGTGGAAGATTTGGTGATGCCGCCCGCAGGCAACAAGTCCAATGCCCGCAACCTCACGTCCGAGGAGTTGGGGTTGATCTGGCGTTGGATCGAGCAGGGAGCCAAGGCTGATCGAGCCGTCGTGGTGGAACCGGCCTGGAAGCCCATTTCTTCGGAATGGAAATCCAGCTTTGCCGTGGCTCTCGATTCAGAGGGCGGCACGGTTGCGGTGGCTCGGGCCAATCGGGTGAGCCTGATTGAATTGGCCACCGGCCAGACAGTGGGGCGTCTGGAAGACCCGTCCCTCGATGGCGCCAGCCAACGGGATGTGGTCGGAGCCTTGGCGTTCAGCCCGGATGATCAATGGTTAGCTAGCGCCGGATTTCGGGAGGTGCGGTTGTGGCAGCGTCGTCCGGTCGCCGTGGATCCGTTGGTTTCCATCCCAGCGAAGTCGTCTTGGGTGGCGGCTGCGTTTTCGTCGGACGGCACGGCGGTGGCATCGATCACGGGTGGAGGCATCCTCGAAGTCCGTTCCAATCCGTTGAATCGCCTGCTCGGGACGTGGCCTTTGAAGGGGGCGTCACCGGGCATCTCTTTCTCGACGGCCCGACTCGCGTGGTCCACGGACGGGCACGCTTTGGCAGTCGCCTGCGGTCGTGATTGGTGGAGCTTGTCTCTGATGAAACCGGGGTCCTCCCTGTCGAATGGACTCGCATTGCCAGCCGAACCGACGGGAATGGCTTGGGTGTCGGGTGGGGATCACTGGTGTGTCACCTATGGTTCAGCCCATGCCGGTCAGCGAATCCGGCGAACTGGAGCTAACTCGGGAAGCGCGTCTTGGGTGCTCGAAGACATTCAGGGGATGCCGCTGGCTTCGAAGGTTTTGGCAACGGACTCAGCGCCCGGAGGTTCCCTCTGGTTGTCCGATTCCGATGGGGCCCTTCACCGGTGGACCAATGGTTTGGCGGGCCAGCGCCGTTTGTCGGGTGCGGCCCATTCCTTGGTTTGGGATCGGTCGGGATCCAATGGCGTGGTGCTTCTCTCGAACGGGGGCGCAGAGACCTTGTTTCGGAATCTCTCCCACACCAATGGCCCACGCATGGCCGGCGACCCTCGACTTGCTTCGGAGGCTGCGCGCGAAGAGGTGGAATTGAGCCGAAGTCGCCTGGAATTGACCGTGGCGGTCGCTCGCATCCAGGAAGCCAAGTTGTCGGTCACCAATGCTCAGGCCGCGCTGGGAAAGGCGCGTGAGAAGCGCGATCTCGCGGCGAAAGCGCTTTCGGAGCGTGACAAGGAGTGGGCGGCCCAGAACGCCCTCGCTGCGACAGCCACCCGGGATCGAGATACGGCCGCGAGCGAGTTGGCTCGGATCCAAGCCGAAGCCAAGGCGGCCGGCGAGGCGCTCCAGAAAGCCACGGCCGCAGCCAAAGCCACACCCGAAGCCGCGTTGAAGTTGCTCGACGATTTGGTCGCCAAGGCCGAGGTGGTGGGACGTCGCAAGGTCGCCTTGGAACGCGCTGAAACCGAAATTCCTCCGCGCCGCAAGAAGGCTGAAGAGCAGTTGGCCGAAGCGCAGAAAAAGGCCGGCGAACTCAAGGGTCCCTTGGACAAGGCGCGCATCGCCGCTGAAGGCGCTGGCCAAGATGTGACCTTGGCCGAAAAGAATGTCGCGGACGCAACGGCCGCGGTGGGCGCGGCGCAAGCGGAGGAACAGGTGGCCCAGGGTCGGATTCGTCGATCGGAAACCCGGCTCAAGACCGTTCAAGCTGACCGGGATCGTTCGAAGACCCAGTCGTTCCAAAGCGCGGCGTTGTCGCCGTCAGGCCAATCGTTGCTGACGGTCGGTACCGACGGTTTGTGGACTCGGTGGCATCCGGCGACGGGGCGAGCCATGACCACCTTTGCCGTGGGGCAGGGGGCTCCGCTGGCCTTGCTGGCTCAGGACGACAACGAATTTCTCGCCGCCTTTCCGGATGGCGTTCGTCGAGTTAGGACGACTCAACCTTGGTTCCTTCGGCAGACGTTGACCGGGACCGCGGCGGCTCCTGCCTTCGCCGACCGTGTCAATGCCTTGGCCTTCAGTCCCGATGGCACGGTGTTGGCGACGGGTGGTGGTGAGCCCTCGCGGTCTGGGGAACTCAAGCTCTGGAAACTCCCCGAAGGTTCCTTGGCCCAGGATTTGGGGGCTGTTCACAGCGATGCCGTGACCGCAGTGGCATTTTCACCGCGGGGTGACCGCATCGCCAGTTCTGGAGCCGATCGCTTCGCGCGGATCACCACGCTTCAAACCAATGGCTCACGACTCAACCTGGAGGGGCATACCCACCACGTCATTGCCGTGGCTTGGACTCCGGATGGCAGTGTCCTCGCGACGGCCGGCGCAGAGGGCACGGTGAAACTCTGGAATCCTCGCACCGGGGAGCGGCGGAAGAACGTCGAAGGCTTCGGCAAGGAAGTGACCGGGCTTCAGTCGGCGGGTCAGGCTCTCCGGTTTGTAGCCCTCAGTGGCGCGGGCAAGGGGCGCGTGTTCAAGGCCGATGGCGAGACGGTTCGCGATCTGGCCGCCGTGCCCGAGTACTTGCAGGCGTTGGCCGTCAGTCGGGATGGGCGATGGATTGTCGGAGCCGATGATCGCGGCATTGTCCGTTTGTGGGATGCTGACAATGGCCAGTTGCGGCAGAGTTGGGAGCCTTGAGGTCTCAATTCGCGTGGAATCGCCTTCGTCGCCTTTCTTTGACCGGGCGCATCGGATCTGCATCCTTGGGCCTGATTCTCCATGTACCTTGCCGAACTCACTTCGCCGCAGTTGGCCGCCTTGCCGCGCGAGACTCCGATAGTCTTTCCCATCGCTGCGCTGGAGCAGCACGGGGGGCATTTGCCGGTGCTCACCGACACTCAACTTGTGGGCGAAGTGGTGCGTCGGGCGGAGTTGGCGTTGTCTCAAGAGGTCGTGTTCGCCCCGGTGCTCTGGCTCGGCAATTCCGATCATCACCTCGATTTTCCAGGAACGCTGTCGGCGCCGCCCCGTCCTTACCTCGATGTGCTGGTGGGGTTGGCCGAGAATGTCCTGCGGCACGGATTCAAGCGGGTGATTTTTTTCAACGGTCACGGCGGCAATGATGTCCCTGGTCGGCAGGTGGTTTTCGAATTGCGTCAGCGGCACCGCGATACCGACGGCTTGCTGCTGCTTTTTGCGACGTATTGGAGCCTCGGAGGCAAACCCTTCGAGCGGCCGGTGTCGGGTGGGTGGGTGCAACAGGAGATGGGGCATGCCTGCGAGTGGGAGACTTCGATGATGCTGCGATTGGATCCCGCCAAAGTGGGGCCCTACGCCTCATTGGATCCCGTGGATGCGACGCCCCCGTTCCATCCGGCCCATCGGGGTTGGGTCACTCGGGAACGCACTCCAACCGGTCACATCGGTCATCCGTCCGCCGCGTCGGCAGAAAAGGGGGAAGCGCTCTTTGATGTTTTTTCTGCGGATGCGGTCCAGTTGCTGGAACGCGTCCGGCGCTGGGACGGCATCTCTTGGTCTGAACGATAAGTGCCCATGACCCCTCTTCCTCCATCCGGTTCGCGCGGTGCCGTCTGGAAGTGGTCGGTGTGCGGGATGTTGTTGCTGGCCTCGGCCATCAACTACATGGATCGGCAGACGTTGTCCGGACTGTCGGTGCGGATCACTGAGGAGTTCGCCATGACCAAGACCCAGTATGGTCAGGTCGAGGCCGCTTTCGGTTACTCCTTTGCCGCGGGTTCGGTGGTCTTCGGTTGGATGGCGGACCGATTCGCCGTGCATCGGGTTTATGCCGCCGTGCTGGCGTTGTGGTCGCTGGCCGGGATGGCGACGGGGTGGGCTCAAGATTATTCCGGTTTGCTGCTCTTCCGCGGACTGCTGGGTTTTTTTGAGGCCGGGCATTGGCCGTGTGCCGTGCGCATCACCCGCTCGCTGCTGGATGAACGGCAGCGATCGATGGGCAATGGCCTGCTCCAAAGTGGTGCCACGTTCGGGGCGATCATCACGCCGTTGGTTCTGCCGCTGCTCTTGGGAGCAGGATCCGTGGGAGTAGCAGGGGCTTGGCGCCCGCCGTTCTTCTGGCTCGGTGGGGTGGGATTGTTGTGGCTCATTCCTTGGTTCCTGATGGTGCGTTCGGGTGATTTGCGTTCGGGAGCGGAATCGGTGGCTGCAGCAGGCCCCTCGGCTACCCCCTTTCTGAAAGTGCTCTTCAGTGGTCGCATGTTGGCGGTCATCCTGGTGGTGGCCTGCATCAATACGACGTGGCAAGTCCTGCGGGCTTGGTTGCCGATGTTCCTTCAAAAAGGGCGGGGCTATACGGAAACCGAGGCACTCCATTTCAACTCGGCCTTCTTTGTGGCGGCTGATGTGGGATGTCTGGCCGCTGGGGCTTTGGCGGTGGCCCTGGCTCGTCGAGGCAGTACTCCGTCGGGGGCCCGGTTTCTGGTGTTTGTCGGATGCACCCTGCTGTGCTGCGGCACGGTCGCTGTGCCCTGGTTGGGGCGAGGGCCTTGGCTCATGGCCGTGTTGTTAGCCATCGCCGCGGGAGCACTCGGCGTGTTTCCGCTCTACCACACCTTCACCCAAGACCTTTCCGAGCACCATCAGGGCAAGATCACCGGTGCAGCGGGCGTTGCGGCTTGGATCTTGCCTGCCAAAGCACAATTGCTCTTCGGCCTCTCCGCCGATCGGTTTGGGACCATGGATCCCGGCCTGGTGGCGGCCGGACTCCTGCCCCTCCTGGCGCTCCCACCCCTCTGGTACCTGCATCGCATCAAGACCCGGACTCCCATCACTCCATGAATGCCTCTGTTTCCCGCAGACAGTTCCTTGCCACCGCAGGCGCCACTGCCGGATTTGCTGTGGCCGCCACTGCCTTCGCACCCACCCTCTGGGCTTCCAAGAAACCTAAACCGGCCCGCAAGAAAATCGCGCTGATTGCCACGGAGGTCCGCCTGCACTCTCATGCCCAGCATTTCATCGATCGGTTGCTGCTGGGCTATGTCTGGGAGGGGGGATGGCGGAAGCCAGAGGTGGATTTGGTCTCTTTGTACGTCGATCAGTTTCCGGAAAAGGACCTGGCCCGTGGGACGGCAGCCCGTCATGGCGTTCCGATTTATTCGAGCATCGCCGAGGCGCTGACGCTCGGGACAGGTCGGTTGGCGGTGGATGGCGTCGTGATCATTGGTGAGCATGGTCAGTACCCGAAGAACGAGAAGGGTCAGACCCGATATCCCCGGTACCAGTTCTTCAAGGAAGTGGTGCGGGTGTTCGAAACTTCCGGCCGGAGCGTGCCGGTGTTCAATGACAAGCACTTGTCCACCGACTGGCGTGAATGCGTGGAAATGGTGGAGGATGCCCGTCGCCTCGGGTTTCCATTCCAGGCGGGGTCTTCGCTGCCGGTCACCAAACGCATGCCGCCGACAGAAATGCCCTTGGGGACGCAATTATCGGAAAGCCTGTGCGCCGCCTATGGTGGCCTCGACAGCTATGACATCCATGGGTTGGAGACCGCACAATGCATGTCGGAGCGCCGGAAGGGCGGCGAGGTGGGGATTCGTCGGGTTCACGGGTTGCGCGGAGCGGCCTTTTGGGACGAATT
The DNA here is from genome assembly GCA_945861075.1 of Akkermansia muciniphila. GTDB lineage: Bacteria > Verrucomicrobiota > Verrucomicrobiia > Limisphaerales > UBA9464 > SXXZ01. The sequence goes on along the minus strand of CAMATE010000008.1, from coordinate 8,948 downwards.
GAGCCGGCGGGACACGACCCGGCGTTTGTTGGAGGCGGCATTGTGCCGCAGTCACAACCTTCCGGTGCGGGATGGTTACCCGACGGCACCAGTCAGCCTCGACTGGGCACGAGAAGCCTTTCCGGAGGCTTGGGGCTACTTCATCGACCACCGCGACGGCTTCCGCACCACCCTGGCCATGCTGGCGATTCGGGATTTCAACTATGCGGGTCTCGATTCCAAGACGGGCCGGATCATTTCGTGTCAGATGTACTTGCCGATGCCCACCCACGGGTCTTCCACGGCCGACTTCTTCAATCCGCAAATCCGCCACATCGAACGGATGGTCGTGGAACGTCGCCAACCCTATCCGCTGGAGCGCACCTTGCTGACCTCGGGCATGACCTTGGCGGGGGTGGACTCCCTTCACCAGGGCCGCCCCATCGACACCCCTGAGATGGCCGTCCGCTACCGGGTTGGGGAGGAGTCGTTTTTCTGGAGAGACTGAACTAGAAAGGCGGCGAGTCCTTGGGTTGGAGCGAGTCATTCGGCGCTGAAAGTTCCGTGAGTGACTCCAAATTCGAGGAATGTTACGGTTTCGTTACCGCTCGGTTGAATTTGCACGGAAGCTGCTAGTCGCTTGCCAAGCCCTGTTCAACCGTCGTTTGCCAAATGGCTCATAACGGGGGCATGGCTGCAGTGAGGGTATTATATCATGAACTGGAAGTTTCAAACGGGTGCGACCTTGGGTCGCTGGGTATTGATGGCGATCCTGAGCTTGCTGCCGGTTCACGGCGGTACGCTTTTGAGGGAAGTGTTCAGCGACATACCGGGTGTGACACTCGATGCGCTGACCAACAGCCCGGCTTATCCCAACAAGCCGACTTCCACCAACATCATTACGGATTTTTTCGAGGCTCCCACCGATGTGGCCGAGAATTATGGGCAACGGTTGCGGGGTATCTTCACGGCTCCACTGAGCGGCAAGTATACCTTCTGGATTGCTGCCGATGACTACGCCGGACTGTTCCTGAGCACCGACGCCAGTCCGGATAAGGTCCGTTGGATCGCCGGAGTCCCGGGTTGGACCCCTCCACGCAATTGGAGCAACTATGCCGAGCAGCAAAGCGATCCGATCACCTTGGTCGCCGGTTCCCGCTACTACATTGAAGCCCTCCAGAAAGAGGGGGGTGGGGGTGACAATTTGGCGGTTCGATGGGTGCGCCCCGATGGTGTGGATGAGGGGCCTATTCCCCTCGACAACTTCGTCGCCTGGGGGCTCAAGCCCGAGGCCCCGCGGATTTCACAGCAACCCGTGGCGGTTACGGTCGATGAACGCGGTTCGGCCACTTTCACTGTGGGCTACGACAACCCGGGTGGGGCTGAAGTCTATTGGAGGCGGGGCGGCAGTCTCATCCCTAATGCCACGGGGACGAGTTACACGTTGGATCCGGTGCGTTGGGCGGATAATGGAGCGTCCTTTCAGGCCTTCCTGACCAATGCCTTGGGTTCCACCCAATCGGTTGCTGTGACCTTGACGGTGAATCCAGACACGGTCGCTCCGGAGGTTCGCCGGGTTTACAACGTGGGCCTCACCAATGTGGTCATCGAGTTCAGCGAGGCGGTTGCGATTCCGGCGGGTGCGGTGAGCGATGCCTTTCGGATCGATGGTGGGGTGACGGTTCGATCGGCTGCGTTGGGAACCAATCCGGCGCTGCTCGTTCTGGAGGTGCGCGGGCTCTTGGAATCCACCCGATATCGGCTCACCGTCAACGGGATTCGTGACCAGTCAGCGCGCGCCAATGTGTTGAGTCCCAACACCGAGCGTGAGTTTTTTACCGCCGAACTGGTGCCCGTGAATCTGGGCGGCAACGACGCCCGGGCTACGATGGTTCAATGGGTGGCCCGAGGCGGGTTCGATGTTTCGGCCCGCGGTGGCGACATCAGTGGCACGGCTGACTCGGCCGGATTTGCCGCTCAGTCGCTGACCGGCAACTTCGACCTTCGGGTTCGCGTGGATGGGCTCACCGTCACCGATCCCTACATGACGGCCGGATTGGTTGTCCGTTCTGGTACCGAGGCCAATGCACCCTTTGCCGGCGCCTTTGCTGGTTCGGCCTCCGTGGGCAGCTTCTTTCGCAATCGCCCTTCCAGCGGCGCCAATGCCTCGATGACCGCCCCACGGGGTGGGTATCCCGTGAATTACCCCCAAACCTGGCTGCGACTGCGCCGGGATGGGGTTTCGCTCTCCGGATTTGGTTCTTTCGACGGTACCAACTGGACCGCGCTGGGATCCGCGTCCATGTCTATGCCCAGTTCGGTGCAGGTGGGTCTGACTGTCGCGGGACGCGATACCAATGCCGTGGCAGTGGTGCGGTTCCGCGACTACGGCATCGTGTCCGGAGCCAATGAAGTGACGTATCAGCCTCAACGGGAAGGGTTGGGGCTTTCCAGTCGGCGGACTCGGATTGTCTTCAGTGAAATCCAGTACCACCCGCAGACGCTTCCGGGGATCCCTGGGTTGGAGTTCGTGGAGCTGTACAATGCGGGGGACGTGTTCGAGGACCTGTCCCGCTGGAAGATCGAAGGAACAGTCCGCTTCCAGTTTCCGGAAGGATTCCGCCTGGGTGCCGGTCAGTTTGTGGTCGTGGCCAAGGATCCCGCCGCCTTGATGGAACGTCATGGAATCCGGGATGTCCTGGGTCCCTATTCGGGCAGTTTCAATGAATCGGGAGGGCCGCTCGAGTTGCGGGATGAGATGGGCGCTCAGAAGTTGGCGACCGATATCGCAACCCGCGATCCCTGGCCCGCCGCCGCCGATGGTTCGGGGCACTCTTTGGTCCTGGCCAACCCCAGCTATGGCGAAGCCGATCCGCGCGCCTGGGCGATCAGTGCTGTTCGTGGTGGAAACCCTGGCCAGATGGACGCCCTGCCACCCGTGGATCCCGCGGCGAAAGTGGTGATCAATGAAGTGCTGGCCCATACCGACTTGCCTCAACTCGACACTGTGGAGCTGTACAATGGCAGCACCCAATCGGCGGACCTGTCGGGTTGTGTGTTGACCGATGATGTCCATACCAACCGGTTCCGGATCCCGGCCGGCACGGTGTTGCCACCGGGAGGTTTCCTGGTGTTGGACGAGAGGGTTCTGGGTTTTCGGTTGAGCGCCGCTGGCGAGAGCGTTTGGTTGATCAGTTCCAATGGCGTGCGGGTCCTCGACGTGGTTCGCTTTGGGGCTCAGGAAAATGGGGTGGCTTCGGGTCGCACGCCGGACGGGGCTTCTGGTTGGAGACGTCTGGAATCCTTCACACCCGGAAAGGCCAATGCAGTGCGCCGGGTCGAGGACGTGGTGCTCAATGAGATCATGTACCATCCGATCTCGGACGATGACGCCGACGAGTTTGTCGAATTGCACAATCGATCTTCCAAGCCTGTGGACTTGGCCGGTTGGCGTTTGGCGCAGGGTGTCGCGTACACCTTTCCGGCGGGCGCTTCAATTCCGGGCGGAGGGTATGTGGTTGTCGGTCGTAACGTGGAACGTCTCCGGGCCAACCACGCTCAATTAACCGCCGCCAATACCTTCGGCAACTGGTCGGGTTCGCTGCGGAATTCCGGGGAGCGTTTGTCCCTGTCCAAGCCAGACGAAATCCTCAGCACCAACTCGGTGGGGCAGGTGTCCAGTGACACGATTCACATCGAAGTTTCCTCGGTGGATTATAGGGATGCGGGTCGCTGGGGCCAATGGTCTGGCGGCGGCGGTTCCTCCATGGAATTGGTGGATCCCCGCGCCGATCCCCTCCGGGCTTCCAGTTGGGCGGATTCGGATGAGACAGCCAAGGGCGAATGGCAGCAGTTCACGCTGACCGACACCCTCCGCTTCAGCACCCAACCCGCCTCGCGTTTGCAGTTGGGCATGCTGGGGGCCGGGGAATGCCTTCTGGACCAGTTGGAGGTCCTCAATGCCTCCGGGACCTTGATCGTCACCAATGGTGGGTTCGAAGTGGGCTCAGGCACTACCGCCAACGGATGGTCGTTCTTGGGACACCACCGCCGCTCACGGATCGAATCGACCGGAGCCTTTGAGGGCAGTCGTGTTTTGCGCGTCATTGCGCCGGGCGATTTGGATGCCGGCCGGAACTGCATCCGCGCTCCGATGTCCGGTGGTCTGAATGATGGATCCCGAATGACCCTGCGGGTGCGAGCTCGCTGGCAGGCGGGTTGGCCCGAGGTGCTATTCCGGACCCGCGGTGGCGGATTCGAAATGACGGCCCGCCTGCAAGTGCCCCGAAATCTGGGCACACCGGGTTTGCCCAATAGTCGCAAGGTCAACAATGCCGGTCCTTCCATTGATTTGGTCCGTCACACGCCGGCAGTCCCCGCAGCCGGGCAACCCGTGGTCGTCATGGCGCGGGTCTCCGATCCGGACGGGTTGAGTTCGGTGAGTTTGCGTTTTCGCACCGTTGAGACGGCCGCTTTCTCATCGGTGGCCATGCGCGACGATGGTGCGGGTGGCGACGCTCTCGCGGGTGACGGTATTTGGTCAGGTACCTTGAATGGTCGAGGTGCGGGTGAGTTGGTGCAGTTCATTGTCGAGGCTTTCGACAACGCCTCGTCCACGGCTTCGAGCATTTTCCCGACAGGAACGGTTTACGCCGGGTTACCGGCGGTCAGCGGAGCCAACATCCGCTGGGGAGATCCAGTGCCCATGGGCACGTTCAACCATGTCCACGCTTGGTTGACCGCTTCCCAGAACACCTGGCTCAGCAATGGTCAGGATTCGTCGCTGGTGGGTGGTCTCGACAACACCTTCCGCGATTGCACCCTCGTCCATGGCAACTTGCGGGTGATTTACAACGCCGGTATCCGCCGCAAGGGAAGCCCCTTCACCGGACAGGCCGATTACGCCCTAACGGTCCCTGGAGACGACCTGCTGTTGGGAACCCGGGACCGGGTCTTCGGCTTGACGGGTAATGGTGGCGAAGAGGAGACCCGGATGCGCAACCAGATAGCGAACTGGATCGCACGCAAGATGGGGTTGCCCTACCTGAACACCGCCTACATGCGGTTCTACCGCAACGGATCTCCGTACGGCAGCGTGTCCGAGGATTTGGAGCAGCCCTCCAATGATTACGCCGAAGCCTGGTACCCGGAGGGCGGCTCTGGTGACTTGCGCAAGGTGGCCTTTGCCTTTGAATTCGACGATTCCGGCGGGTTTTCGCCCTCGGGTGCCGATCTGGGCGTCTACCGGAATCCCAATGGCCAGTACAATCTCTCGAGGTACCGCTACAACTGGCAGGGGCGCCCGACGGGCACTACCGCCAACGACTTCACCAACTTCTTCGCGATGGTCACCGCGGCCAATGATCGTACCGCCAACTTCGTCCCGAACCTGCTCAACATCGCCGACATTAATCAATGGATGCGAACCTTCGCCCTCGATGGGTGCTTGGGGAACTGGGACACTTGGGGAACTGGCAATTCGCAGAACAAGTACATTTATTTTCAACCGGGAGGTCGTTGGCGAATCCTGCCCTGGGACATGGACTGGGTTCTGGGAGTCGGAGACCCGACCAATCGACGTCTCTTTGGAGGCAATGACGGCGCGGTCAACGTGATGTTCGACACGCCCGTCTTCCAGCGCATGGCGTGGCGGGCTTATCAAGATGCCGTCTCAGGTCCCTTGACCTCCGCCCAATATCAACCGCAGTTCACCGCGCGGAGTGCGGCGTTGGCTTTTAATGGGGTCACGGGCATTTCCTCGCCCAACATCATCGGTAGTTATTTGAACGGTCGCCGGACTTATCTCAACACTCAGATCACGGCCTCCGACGCCAAGGCCTTTGCGATCACCAGCAATGGTGGGAACAATTTTACCTCGACGACTCCGGTGGCGGTCATTGATGGAACGGCACCGTTCGCAACCGCAGCTATCGAGGTCAACGGCACTCCTATGCCCCTCGAGTGGACCTCCCCGCAAATCTTCCGCATCCGCGTGCCGCTGGTGGGTGTCACCAATGTGCTGAATCTGGTGGCGGTCCGGGCCGATGGCACGCCGCTGCCCGGGATGAACAAATCGGTGACGGTTCGATACACCGGAGTGATTCAGCAGGTGGCTGATTATGTGGGGATCAATGAGATCCATTACAATCCGCTGGAGCCGGGTGCGTCCTTTGTCGAGATCTTCAACCGGTCGCTTTCCACCTCGTTCGATCTTTCAGGATGCCGCCTCAACGGGCTGGGTTACACCTTTCCGGAGGGTTCTGTCATCCCCCCGGCCACCTATTGGGTGTTGGTTCGTGATCGGGCCGCATTTGTCCTCGCCTACGGTTCAGGGGTTCGAGTCTTGGATGAATTCGCCGGCTCTTTGGACAACGGGGGAGAGCGTTTGTCGTTGGTCCGTGGGACAGGCACCAACGAAGTGGTGATGAGCGAGGTTCGCTACGACAACGCCTTGCCGTGGCCGGCGCTGGCCGACGGTCTGGGCTCGTCGCTGCAGCGCATCGACGCATCCCAATCCTCGTGGAGGGTGGGAAACTGGATGGCTGCCGAGACCAATGCCGTCAATCGAGTGACGCCGGGCAAGATCAATGCGGGCCCCGGTTCTTTGGCGAGTGTGCCGCCCTTGTGGATCAACGAAGTGCTCCCGGCCAATATCAAGGGGCCTCGGGACAATGCCGGTGATCGGGATCCCTACGTCGAAATCTACAACACGGGAGCCTCCGCTCTCGACTTGGGCGGCCTTTATCTGACGGACAATTGGACCAATCAACTGAAGTGGTCTTTCCCGCTGGGCTCCGTGGTTCCAGCCGGAGGATTCTTGACGGTTTGGTGCGATGGTGAGGAAGGCGAGTCCGCCTCAGGTGCGGTCCACACTTCGTTCCGATTGAGCTCGACCAATGGGGTGGTGGCTCTGGTTCGCAATGAAGGCGGAGCCTCTGGGACCACCGTGTTGGATTACCTCAGCTGGCGTTCGTTGCCTGCCGATCGATCCTTGGGTTTGGTGCCCGATGGTGTCGCACGCAGCGCGCAGGGTTTGTTCTATCCCACACCGGGTGCCACCAACGATGCCTCATTCCCCGATTTCCGGGTCATCATCAACGAGCTCATGGCTCAGAACACCCGCACCGTGCAAGACCCGGCGGACGGGGATTACGACGATTGGATCGAGCTCTACAATGGAGGCACCAACACGGTGGATCTCAGCGGCTTCTATTTGACCGACCGGTTGACGAACTCGGTCTCAGCCATGTTCCGGATTCCCGCGGGCTACCCCATCCCGGCCGGTGGTTTCCTGCGGATCTGGGCCGACAACGAGACGGGGCAGAACAAATCCGGGACGGGGGAGCTCCATGTGAATTTCTCGCTGTCGCGTGAAGGGGAGCAAGTCGGGTTGTTTGATCCGCGAGGTATCTTGGTCGACGAGATCACGTTTGGAGCCCAGACCAATGATGTTTCTCTCGGTCGATTCCCCGATGGAGGGCCGGTGCCGTTGTACTCCATGGAAGTGCCCACGCCGGGATTAGCCAATGTCCTAGCGGGAGGAAATCGACCACCGGTGTTCACTCCGGTGATGCCCATGAGTTCTCCAGAACAGACCCAGATCGCGTTTACCGTGAACGCGGTTGATTCGGATGAGGGTCAGACCGTGACCTACGCGTTGGGTGCCGACGCCCCTCCGGGCGCGGTGATCGATTCGAAGACCGGCCGGTTCCAATGGCTACCCTCAGAGAACGATGGTCCAGGGGCGTACAGTTTTCTGGTTCGTGCGCTGGACAACGGTTCGCCGGTTCGCACCGGTTTGGTGCGGGTTCAAATCAACGTCACCGAGGTCAACCTGACCCCCAATCCGCTGGCTGAAGTGACTTTGGAAGTGAAGGAAAGTGTGGAGTTCGTCACTCAATTGGAGGCGACGGATCCGGATCGGCCGGCGCAGGTGCTGACCTTCGAGGCGGAAGGTATCCTGCCGGCTGGCTTCGTGCTTTCTTCCAAGGGGCAAATCACTTGGACGCCCGATGAAAGTCTTGGCGGCACAACTCAAACGGTGGCTTACCGAGTGAGCGATGATGGGGTTCCCTCGCGCTCTGTTTCCGGGGTGCTTCGGATCCGTGTTCTGGAAATCAACAACTCACCCATCTTTGAGCCGATTGTCTCCCAAAAGTTGGTCGAGGGGACTCCTTGGAGCCTGGCCTTGAAAGCGGTGGATCCCGAAGGCTTGCCCGTGCGGTTCCAGATCGATGGTCCTGCGCCGGATGGGTTCGTCCTCAATCCTCAGACGGGTGCTGTCAACTGGACGCCAACCGAGGCTCAGGGCCCTGCGAGTGTGGTGGTGCTAGTGCGAGCGGTGGATGGTTCATCCGATGCGCTTTCTGTGGTGCGCGAGTTGCTCTTGGAAGTGGCTGAAGTCAATCAGCCTCCCGTGTTGGCGACCATCGCACCGGTGACCGTGGAAGAGGGGCGCAGTGTGAGTGTCGTGGCTTCGGCAACGGATCCCGATCAACCGGCCCAGAACCTCCGCTTCACTCTCGAACCTGGGGCTCCCAACGGGGCGAGTATTGACCCGGTGAGCGGTCTCTTCCAATGGACCGCAGACGACGACACCGGGGCTGTCACCCAGGCCATCACGGTCCGGGTGACCGACGATGGCCCCGGCAACCTCAGTGCCACCCAACGTTTTGAGATCACGGTTCGTCCGCGATTCAAGGTGGTCTTCTCGGAAATCCTGCGGCGTTCCTCGCCGGTCGGTGCCGAGTTCATTGAACTCTTCAACCGTTCTTCGAAAACCACGTGGGATTTGTCTGGCCTGCGTCTGACGGGAAGCAATTTGAGTTTTGTCTTCCCGAGCGGCAGCGCCGTGGCTCCGGGAGCTCGGGCAATGGTCGTCCGCAGTCAGGCGGGGATATCGACTGTGTTTGGAGTGATCCCGAGGATCCTCGGTGAGTGGAACGGATCCCTCGGGTTGGTCGCCGACT
>CAMATE010000007.1 GCA_945861075.1 Akkermansia muciniphila | reverse complement strand
GCGGGCCTTACCCATGGGGGTATCGCCGGCCCAGGACAGGTTGCGGAAGGTGAGCCGGCGGTCGGAATACGACGCTGTCAGCGCGGTCTCCAAATGCCCATAATCGACCTCCCGCTCGAAAAAGGTGTCACCGATGAAGAGCACGCGATCTCCGTCATTCAGCGAGAACCGCGCCGGCTCGGCGGCGGGCAGGGCGGGCACACCCCGGCCCATGCCGAAGATCAGGACGCAAAGCCAAAGCTGGATTCGTTGACCGAGGAGCATGTGCAAGGATGGCGGGAAACCGCCGATCCGGGGAAGCAGGAAAGAAAGGGGTATTGCGGATCGAAGCTACGCCCCCCCCCTGTGACCTGCCCTGAAGCCGCCAGACGAGTCTCCGGCGGGGTGGATTCCAATCCTCATTTCATGACACGCACTCGAAACATCGGACAGTTTTCCGGTTTGTCGGCCTGCCGCCACGCAGGTGCCACAGACCTTTTCAACAGTGTGGGTGTCATGAATCCATGTTCACTCTTGCTCGCGACATCAATCCTAGCCGGAACTCTCATGGTCCCGCATGGAATGGCGGCAACCAACAACCACGGGAACGCTCCGGCGTTCATCACCATCGACCTGTGCTCCAATGGCATCGGCGACTCATCGGGAGGCTTCGGGGTGCCTCGCCTCGTTCCGGGCGAATTCGACATCGGCATCGATGTCGGCGCCGATGGCACGATCGATCGCTGGCTGTCGCAGGAACCGGCCACTTGGTTGGGCGGTGGCAACAGCGAAATTATCAATTATAAGGGCTGGGTGCGCTTGAGTTTCTTTCAGATCTCGGAATACGTCGGTCAACCGATGCGGATACGGATCGTCGACAAGAGCGCCAAGTATTACCTGGCGATCAATTCCATCGTCGTCAACGGAGCCGATGGTGTGGTGGTGCCGAACGTCCTCAAGAATGGTTCCTTCGAGGCGCAGAACCCGCTTGAAGGATGGAAGGTTCTGGAATCGTCAGTGTCCCCGTCCTCGAAGCTGGTGACCTCCGATGAGACCGGTGAGCTCCTCACTTACGGGAAGAACTTCTTCTCGACCCAGACCGATCCGGCCTCGTCCGATTCGACAGAGACGGCGGTGATCGAATCCGAGACCTTCGTGCTGCCCGGGATGACCAGCTTCATCTCTGGCAGCGTCTCGGGCGGCGGTTCTGAATTCGTCAACAACCTGGCGTCGAACGGCAGCGACAACGCCAGCGGCGTCTACCTGGATCTGGGTACGGCCACCCAGAATCCTAATGGACGCTTCGACCCGGAGACGGACATCGCCCTGAGGGGCTTCTGGCCCGGCTTGGGCACCGCCCCCGCCAACGATTTCGGGACCGTGATCCTGAACACCTCCGGACTCGAGGGCCGTCGGGCCCAGATTGTGGCTTTCGACGACTCCGCGGTATTTCACGTTGCCCTCGATGCGTTCCGCATGAACTGGGACTGGGAGGAGACCGTCATCAAGAACGGCGGCTTCGATGCGGGCGTTCCGACGCCCCAGAGCCATCCTGATGCGACGGCCTGGTTCGCCGAGGTGGGCAACGAGTTGACGCCAGAGCGGCATCCGTCCGGCCGAATCCCGAATTGGACGGTGGTGAAGAAGGCCGGGGGAACCGCGGACGCCTGGTTCTTCGACACAAGCGCCCGCCGGGACCACATGTCGGGTCGCACCTATGTCGGCACGGGCGGCGGAGACCGTTCGACAGTCGGCGTGGAGATTCGGTCCGACGTGTTCACGATTGCCCCCATCCCTGACGCGGCGTCCTCGCCCTTCGTCCAGTTCGCCTCGGCGCAGGGCAGCGACCGCATCCGATACACCGACGACGGAACCGATGTCGCCTACGGTCGGATCGAACTCATCGTCGATAGCAACGGCAACGGCAGCTTCGGGGACGAGGGGGACTTCCGATACCGCCAACGCAATCAGTCCATGGCGCTGAATCAGTCCAACAGCGGACGAGATCTCTGGCACTACCCCGAATACCGCTTCTACATCAAGCCGGAGCACCGTGGACTCCAAGCTGTTCTCCGGGCCGAAGACCGCTTTGGCGCCTTCAAGGCGAGTTGGGGTTGGTTGTGCCTCGACGATCTTTTTGTCTGGGATGGTGTGGGAGCGAAACTCCCGTTCCCCAACAGCGACTTCGAGGGCGGAACCCTCGAGAATTGGACGGCAGAGATCGATGGCGGGTCTGGCTTTAATTCGTGGTTGTCGGGAACCAAGGTGTCCTTGGATGCCGGCAAGGCGACCCACGCCGCCATGAACAACCGGAGTGTGAGTATCGACGGGGCGTTCGCGGTCGATACGGCCGCTCGCGAGACCGGCGGCGGGGACGGCGGCGTGGGCCAGATCACATCGAAGGCGTTCCTACTGCCGCAGATTCAGACCCCGCAGTCGCTGACGCTGGGCATCCTCCGGACCAGCGGTGGCATCCAGGTATCGTGGACGGGACAGGCGACCTTGGAGAAGGCTGACCGTCTTTCAGGGCCTTGGAGCCCCATTGTAACGGGCGCAGGCCCCTACGAGACAGGTGCCACTGGCGATGCTTTGTATCTGCGCCTCAAGCGGTGATCCCGATGCTCGTTGATCCATCGGCGTCGACCTCGCGACGGCGGTCGAAGGCTCTTCCGCCTTCGACTGCCGTCGTCACTGACCCAAAACGAGGTTTGCGTCGGAAGATTTGCCCTCCGGACCGTCGGCACCGATTTGAACTTGGTGACTCAGTCTGCGGGGAGTTCATATGTCACCCACGATGATTGTTCGCTGTTCACTCCTTCGGGCGGCCGTTCTCCTTTTTTTTGTCGTTGTTCCGCTGAAGTCCCGCGCAGCGGATTCCCCAACAGGTCGGGGCTCGGAATTGGCCCTCAGGATCCGGCAACTGACGCCGGAGACACATTGGCTGGAGCGACCCGCGTTGGCCCTCCGGTTTGATGCCCACCACCCCCAAGGTCTGGTGAGGGTGGGGGATACCTTCTACCTGTCGTCAGTCGAGGTGACCCGGCGCCCGAAGGCGTTGAGTCCTCCGAAGGATGGATTCGACCGCGACCCTGGCGAGGGCGTTGGGCACCTGTTTCGTTTCGACCAGACTGGGCAGCAAACTGGCGACCTCATTTTGGGGCAGGGCTCGATCTACCACCCGGGGGGCATTGATTTCGACGGGGAGTGCATTTGGGTGCCCGTCGCCGAATACCGTCCTCGGAGCCGTTCGAAGATTTATCGGATTCACCTCAATCCGCTCGGGTCGACAGAGATTTTCAGCTTTGCCGATCACATAGGAGCGGTCGCCTTTGATCCGGCCGCGCGGGTTCTCCATGGCATGAGTTGGGGCTCGCGGGATTTCTACGCCTGGCGTGTCCCGGAGATCGGGGCGATCACCGACGCCCTGGTCGATCCCGGGATCCTGCGTCGTCGCAACCCTTCCTTCCACATCGACTATCAGGACTGTCATTGGATCGGCGATGGGCAGATGATTTGCGGCGGTTTACGAAGCCGGCCCGGTCGACCGGGGGCGGGCGGAGAGGATTCGGTGGGAGGCATTGAACTGGTTGAGGCCGACGTCCCGCAGCCTGTATTCCAATTGCCGGTCGACCGGAGAAACCCCTCCGGCCGGGTGCTCACTCAGAATGCGTTCTGGGTCGAACTCTCTTTGGACGGGCTTCGGTTCTGGTTTGTACCCGACGATGGCCGCTCGCTGGTCCGAATCTTCGACGTGCCTCTATCAAACGCCAAAACTTCTGATCGTCCCAGTTTAGGGCGTTGAATCGAGGCTCGCGATTTATCGACCGGCGTCCACGGATTCGTCACCTGGATGGCACTTGAATCTCGCGGCATAGAATCAAGACACTGGAATCGATGAATTCGGTTTACCGACACGGTATTTCTCAGACCAGACGCCACGCCTTCACCCTCATCGAGTTGCTGGTGGTCATCGCGATCATTGCCATCCTCGCGGGCATGCTGCTGCCAGCCCTGGGAAAGGCCAAGAGCAAGGCTCAAGGCATCCTGTGCATGAATAATGGCAAGCAACTCATGCTGGGTTGGACCCTGTATTCAGGGGACCATCGGGACGAGATCTGTCTCTCGTCGGGTCTTGGTGGTCTCGTTTCGACCCATAGTCCGACCAAGGTGTACCCGATGAACCAGTGGTGCATGGGCACCATGCATGAGGGTCCGAGTTGGACCAACACGATCCTCATCATGGATTCCTTGCTGTACCGCTATGTCGGGTCGCTGGGCGTGTACAAATGCCCTTCCGACCGGGCGACCACCCGGAGCCCGTGGGGTTCCGGGGGCGGGATTCCCAAGGTGCGAAGCTTGGCCATGAGCTGTTTCATGAACCCTCTTCCAGGACAGGAGCGCACCAGCGGTCGATCCTACCGCAAGCAGAGCGACTTCGTCCTCGGAGCCGCGATGACTTGGGTGACGATCGACGAGAATCCCGCGTCGATCAACGACGGCTGGTTTGTCCACGAGTCCAGAACATCGTTTGTGGATTACCCCGCCTCCTACCACAACAGTGCCGGGGGGCTTTCCTTCGCCGACGGACACTCCGAAATCCGGAAGTGGCGGTCGCCCATGCTCGTGACTTACGGACAGCGGTCCCGAACCGACGCCCGCCTGGACACCATCGATGCAACGTGGCTCTTCGAGCGGACGACCGCCTATTGATCGGCTGACCAAGATCGGCTGATCAACTACTCAGGCTGGATTCGTACGGGCCACCTTCTAGGTCGGTCGAGCGGTTCGGATGGACATCCCCGACGAGATTCCGTCAGTGCCAATCTTTCCGTAGTCGCCGAACCCTTTGACCCACTTCGGGAGGTGCAGACTCGTTGGACACTCCGGCTTGGATCCATTCGCTCCGGACGAAGAGCCTATGGGCCAAGAGGTGAGCCTTCTTGATCCAATCGGATCAATCTATGCAGTCTCACCAATACATGACCGAGTTCTTCGACACGCACGCTCACTTGGATTTTCCGGACTACGCCGAGGATCTGGAAGCAGTGGTAGAGCGTGCCACGGCGGCGGGGATCACCCGGATCGTGACCATCGGGACGACGCTCGAGGGCAGTGCCCGGGCCGTGGCCATCGCAGAGCGTTTTCCGTCGGTGTTTGCGGCCGTGGGTGTCCATCCAGGCCACATGGATGAGTCACCCGATGAAATCCGGCCCGCGCTGCGTGATTTGGCGAGGCATCCCAAGGTGGTGGCCATTGGCGAAACCGGTCTCGATTTCTTCCGCCGCCCGGGTGAGCCCGAACCAGAACCGGTCGCCGATGCCGCTAATCGCCTAAAGCAGGCGTCGGTGTTTCAGCAGCAACTGGAGGTGGCCGCAGAACTGGGCCTCAACGTCATCATCCACACCCGCGACTCCTTCGCGCCGACCCTGGATGTTTTTCGGCCCTACGCCGCGCGGGTGAAGGGCGTGTTCCATTGTTGGGTGGGTTCGGTGACTGAGCTTCGCGAGGTCGAGGCTCTCGGGTCGCTGGCGAGCTTCACCGGCATCGCCACCTTCAAGAACGGCGTGAATGTGCGCGAAGCCGCTGCGGTGGTGACGGGTGGGCACTTTATGCTGGAAACCGATTGCCCGTTCCTGGCCCCGGTCCCGTTCCGCGGCAAGCGTTGTGAGCCCGCCTATGTGGCCCAAGTCGCCGCGGCTATCGCCGAAGCCCGCGGCCTGAGCCTTGAAGCCTTGTCCGCCGAAACCTGCGCGACTGCCCGACGATTCTTTCCGAAGATGGGCTGATTTTCCGAAACCTGGGACCGCCACCAAACTGATACCAAAGTTCCTCACGGAGACCGAAGAGCCGGCCATAGCCTCGGGTTTTCGCCGTTTCCGAATCCGCCACCGGGGCGGTGAGTCACTCGAGGTGGATGCAACGGTAACCGGAATTGTTCGCCTCAATGAGCGGCCGACCCTCAGGGCCTAGAACGAGCAGGGCAGTGGACAACGCATCGGAGACCGCAGCCTCTGGACCTACAACGGCGGCGCATCGGGCCCGACGAACGGGTTCGCCGGTGCGTGGATCCAACACGTGGCCCAGTTCCTCGCCACCTTCGGTGAAGGACTTGCCCCAGACGGCCGAGACCGAGAGGGATTCGTCGTGGAGTTCGACCAAATGTGTGACCGATGGCTCGCCAGGAGGTGTAACCAAACCCGTCGCCTCGGGCACGGAATCCCGAGCGCCGGGTAAGCCCACCCGCCAAGCGCGTCCGTCCGGAGCCAATCCCCGAGTGAGGATGCTGCTGGTACCCCCGTGCAACAACGCGTGCGCCACGCTGGCTTCGGTCAGCAATTCGAGGGCCCGGTCCAGGGCGTAACCTTTACCAAGGGCACCGAGGTCGAGTTCCACACCGGGGCAATCAAAGGTCACCGAGAATTCTGAGGCATCGAGACGGACCCGATGCCACCCTGAGGCGTCGCGGGCCTGACGAACGGCCTCCGGCGATGGCCTGGAGCCAGTGCCACCCACGAACCCCCAAGCCCGCAGCAGGGCGCCCACCGTGATGTCGAAGGCACCCTCGGTGAGCTCGGAAAGACTCCGGGCCCGCTCGAGCAAACGAAAGGTCCCCGGTGATACCCGGACTGAGCCCTCCGCAGCGCCGGCATTCACCCGGGCAATATCCGACAATCCGCGGTATCGACTGAGGGCCGACTCGAGCGCGTCGACCTCGTCCAAGGCTTCCTCACCGGCGGCACGCAACCGCTCCGGAGCCTGTCCCCAAAGCACCCACTCGAAGCGGGTCGCCATCGCGTGACGAGCGAGGCGAACCGGCTGTGGCATACCGGTGGTATCGGTCATGATCTGCAATTCAGCGGCCTACGGTCGCGCCGGGAAAGGCCAAACCACCGGATCAGCGGATCTCCACCGCGGGGCTTGTCCTGTCGGCGGGGGTGGGTAGGGTGGGTCTATGGCAAGAGTGCATTCGGTGCTGGCGGCGTCTGTGCTGCTGGTGGCAACAGCGATCGACAGTGTGGCCGCTCTCCCCCGGAAACTGGTGTCGTCGGTCGAACGCCTCAAGGCGGTCGGGCCGGAAGGACAGGGGAATGCGGTGGCCCAGGCCGCCTGGAACGACGTGGCCAAGGCCAAGGCCTCCCAGATCCCCGATTTGATCGTGGCCATGGACGGAGCCAATGACTACGCGCTGAACTGGATTCGTGCGGCGATCGAGGCTGCGGTGCAACGCGAGACGGTTGCCGGATCGAAGCTCTCGGTGAAATCGCTCGAGACGGTCCTGCGCGACACCCGACACCATCCGCGGGCTCGCCGCCTGGCCTTCGAATTGATGCAGCGAGTGGACGCGTCGAAGGCTCAGACAATCCTGCCCGATTTCTTGCAAGATCCCGGTTCTGAAATGCGCCGCGAGGCCGTCGCCCAACTCATGGCCACCGCCGCCCGGCAGACCAACGGTACCAAGGCCACCGCGGTGACCACCTACCGCCAAGCGCTCGGGTTTTCCCGAGAAGCCGACCAGATCGAAGACATCGCCAAGCGCCTGCAGGACTTGGGCGACAAGGTCGACCTGGCCAAGACCTTTGGTTGGGTGTCGAAGTGGCAGCTGATCGGACCCTTCGACAACACCGGTGAGGCCGGTTTCGCCAAGGTGTACCCGCCGGAAGAACGCTTGGACTTGGGAGCAGGACTCACGGGCAAGAGCGGCCCGGTGAAGTGGTTCCCTTATGAGACCCGCAGCGAATACGGGTTGGTGGATTTCAATCAGGCGATCTCGTCGTTGAAGGGTGCGGTGGGTTATGCAACCGCCGAGTTCTGGAGCGATTCGGCCCGCACCGCCCAAGTGCGTTTGGGTTGCAAGAATGGCTGGAAGGTGTGGGTGAATGGGGCGCTGATCTTTGGTCGTGATGAGTACCATCGGTCGGCCGAGATCGACCAGTATCGCATGCCCGTTTCATTGAAGGCCGGAAAGAACA
Source organism: Akkermansia muciniphila (assembly GCA_945861075.1). GTDB lineage: Bacteria > Verrucomicrobiota > Verrucomicrobiia > Limisphaerales > UBA9464 > SXXZ01. The sequence continues at coordinate 20,198 of CAMATE010000007.1, read as the reverse complement.
TCCTCCTCGTCAAATGCGCCCAGAACGAACAGACGCAAGACTGGGCCAAAGAATGGGAATTCCAGCTCCGGGTCACCGACGAGCAGGGCACACCGATCGTCTCCACCCGCTGAATCCGTTCCTGAACCCCGCTGACCGACCCACGATCCATGAAACTCTCCCTCCTCCTGACTGCGGCCCTCACAGTGGCCGGCTCCCTCGGTGCCGCCGATTGGACCCAATTCCGGGGTCCGAATGGCGACGGACTTTCCAGTGACACCGGCGTGCCGGTGCGACTCGATGCGTCTTCGATCACTTGGTCCATCTCATTGCCGGGCCGTGGGTTTTCGTCCCCGCTGATTCTTGGAGACAAGGTCTTCGTGACGGCCGGAAGCGGCGCCCGCCAAGATCGACTTCATGTGCTGTGCTTCCGGGTGACGGATGGGGCCTTGTTGTGGGAACGCCAATTCTGGGCCACCGGTCGGACCATGACCCACGAGAAGATCGGCGCTGCCACTCCGACACCGGCCTCAGACGGCAAGGCGATTTACGCGATCTTCTCCTCCAACGACTGCGTGGCCGTTGATCTCGAAGGTCGGTTGCTTTGGTTCCGCGGGCTGGGCCGGGATTACCCCAACGCGAGCAACTCCTTGGGCATGTCCTCGTCCCTGGTGGTGGTGGATGGCGTGGTGGTCGCCATGGTGGAAAACGACAGCGAATCGTTCACCGCTGGACTCGATGCCCGCACAGGCGTGAATCGCTGGAAATTGGACCGCCCGAAAAAGGCCAACTGGACTTCGCCGGTGGTCTTCAAATCGCCGGGACAACCTAATCGGGTGTTGCTGCAGTCCTCGCAAGGGGTGACGGCCGTGGACCCAACGACCGGCAAGATCGCCTGGGACCTCAGCGACGGGGCCTCGACTGTGCCCTCGCTGGTAGTAAGCCAGGGCAAGTTGGTCATTCCCGCCAATGGGATCACGGTCGTCGAACCCACCGCGGGCGATGCAAAGCCGAAGTCTGTTTGGCGTTCGGCCCAATTGCGTCCGGGCACCGCCAGCCCGGTGGTCGTGGGCGGTCGACTCATCACCCTCAATGATGGCGGCATCCTGACGTGTGCCGATGCGCAAGACGGCAAGCGTCTCTGGCAGTTGCGCTTGAAGGGTTCCTTCAGCGCCACCCCGGTAGTTGCCGGCGGGCATTTGTACTGCGTGAGCGAAGACGGCCGGGTGCAGGTGGTGGATCCGTCGAAGGCCGAGGGGGTCGTGGTCAGTGAGTTGACCTTGGAGCAAACGGTCATCGGCACTCCGTCCATCGCCTCGAACTCTCTCTTCGTGCGCAGCGATTCTCGGCTGGTGCGCTTGGGCGGCGCCGCTCTTCGGTGACGCGCTCGATGCTTTCCATCGACCCGGACTTCAGAAAGATTTCCGCCATGCATTCCCTACGGATCCGCCCCTCTTGGCTGTGGCTCGCCTTGCTCATGCTCGCGGGGTGCGCCTCGTCGGGAGGGCGTCCGGAGAATTCCTCCATGAATCTCCACCTGCGATCCCAGAATGGCGGAGCCTCCGGCGTCATCGTAGCCTCAGAGCGCGTGGAGTCGTGGGACCCCCACCGCACCGCCATCATCGTTTGTGACATGTGGGATGACCACTGGTGCAAGTCGGCTTCGTCCCGAGTGGGCGAACTCATCGAACCCATGAACCGGACGCTGGAAGCCGCCCGAAAGAAGGGTGTTTTCATCATCCACGCTCCCAGCAGCGTCACGGCTTTCTATCAAGGAACCCCGGCCCGCGGGTTGGCCCTCAAGGCGCGCCACACTGCGACCCCCCGTCCGTTGGCCACCGCAGAACGCTGGGGGACACGCTGGTGTTGGCCCGACGCTTCGCACGAAGGCGTGCTGCCCATCGACGATTCCGACATGGGGTGCTCTTGCTCCGGTTCCAAGTGCACGGTGCGTGAGGCGTGGACTCGCCAGCATCCAGGTCTCCGGATTGAAGCGGGCGACGCCCTCACAGACGATGGCCAGGAAACCTGGAACCTGCTCGCCGAGCGCGGCATCGACCATGTCATCCTCTGCGGAGTGCACCTCAACATGTGTGTGCTCGGCCGACCCTTCGCCATTCGGCAAATGGTCCGCATGGGCAAGCAAGTGGCCCTGATCCGCGACCTGACTGACACGATGTACAACCCGGAACGGCCTCCCGGGGTGGATCATTTCACCGGCACCGACCGGGTCGTCGGACACATCGAACGGTACTGGTGTCCTTCGTTCACCAGCGCCGACATCACCGGCGGGAAGCCCTTCCGTTTCCGTGAGGATCACCGTTGAACGCCACCCGGGACGTTGACGCCTGCAATTCGGGGCGTTTCTGTTGAACCACACCATGGCCAAGTCTGTTGCCTGCCTGTTGTGCCGCCATGAGCGGACCACCGAAATCGATTCCCTCACACCCGAGGAAATCGGCCGCTTGTGGCACTACTTCGGAGTGACCTTGGGCCCGGAGGCGCAGACGTCATTCCAAGGTGCGTCACGAGTGACCCAACACCGGTGTTCGGCCTGCGGATTCGAGTTCTTCGATCCGGTGCTGCCCGGAAATGGGGCTTTTTACACCGACTTACAAACACAGGTGGCTCGGTATTATCCCGGCGACAGCCCGTCATTTCTCCATGCGATCGACTTGGCTGTCCGAGTGGGTTCGCGCGACTGCATGGATCTCGGGTGCGGCGATGGCGGTTTCCTGGATTTGGCCCGTTCCAAGGGCATCGAAACCCATGGCCTCGACCTGAATCCGAAGGCCGTGGCAGCGGCTCAGGCGAAGGGACACGACGTCCATGCTTCGACCGCCGAGGCCTTCGCCCTAAGTCATTCGGGTCGGCAATTCTCATTGGTGACCGCCTTTGAGGTCATGGAGCACGTCCCAGATCCGGTCGCGTTCTTCCGTGACGCGGCGCGATTGGTTGCACCCGGCGGGCATTTGGTGATTTCGGTTCCGCACGGGCAGGGGCTGTATCGTTGGTGGACGCTCGAGCCCTGTCAGTGGCCACCCCATCACATCACTCATTGGCGTCGCTCCGATCTCGAACACCTCGGCCAGCAGCACCAAATGCAGCCCGTTTGGTTCGGTTCCGATCCGTTGAGGGGCGTGCAAGTTCGAATCAGTCTTCAAACTCAGGGTGACTTGGAACACGTCTTGGGCCGAAGGCCTTCCAAGCCGGGTCGATTCTGGACCGAGTTGATGACCTTCCTTTACCGGGTGGGCCTGTGCCGTCACTACCTCCGCTGGGGAACCAGTTTGCATGCGCATTACCGGAAGCCGCTGGGCTCGGAGTCTGCCTGAATTTCCTCGGTTTGGATCCGCCGATGAAGCTCTCTGACCAACCCCTCACAAGCTGAAATCCGCCGCACCCATCCCCGACTGTGATTCGCTGAAACTCCGGTTGAGCATCTACCTGAATCACCGGCCTTTCCAACGGCGGCGCAAATCCATCAATTGTCGGGTGGCCCGAAACGACAGGCAATCCAAGCCTGGAGGCCGTGCAGGCAAGGGGCGGCGGGGTAGGGCGGGTTGACTGGCGATGTGTCGGAGAAATCCGGCGAAGGTCGCCCGGTACACCGCCGAGGCATGGCCGCGAACCCGGTCGATGGCCCGGCGCCGGACCGTTTCAATGCGCGTGGCCGGCCAGTGGGCCAGTTCGGTGATCAATGCGGCCAAGGCCGACAAGTCACCGGCCGGATAGACCAGCACGGGATCAACATCCGCAGCGTATCGGTCACCGCCGCTGTCGATGGCCGGATGGATGGGGACCACGCCGGCGGCCATGGCTTCCAGCAGCGCGATGGGAGTGCCTTCGTAGTCGCTCACGAAGAGCAGAGCGTCCCAGCTCGACAGAATGTTCCAATACTCGGTTCCCGATTTGCGACCGTGGAAGACGAAGCGGGCTCGATCCGGCAACTGGCCCTCCAGCCACGACCGTTCCGGTCCATCGCCCAAGAATTCGAGTCGGTAGTCGATCCCGGCTGCATCCAATCGCGAGACCAACTCCGGGATGCGGTCGATGCGCTTCTGCTCGTGGGCGAGGCGGCCACAGAAACCCAGACGAAGCGGAGAACCCCATGGCCGGGCCGACCCTGGTAATGCAGCGGGTGGGTCTATGGGATAGAGCACCCGGAGGAGGCGATCGGGTGACACATCGGGCCGGGCTTGCATCACCCGCTCGGCGATGCGGTCGTTGACGCAGGCGAAGCCGTCGGCCCAGTGGGCGCGGGTCTGCAACTGCTCATCGAGCCCTGGCGTGTCGCTGTGCAAGTACAGGATGCGGCGGGCCGGCGGGAACAAGTCGTCGAAATAAGGCCAGCCCCAGGTCGTGTGGTAGACCACCACATCGGGCTTCCAATCCGGGAATGCCGCGGCCACCCGTTGGCGCGCTCGCCGGATGGACAGGGTGTCTCGGAAACCCAGAAATCGAGCGCGCGTCCAACCGGGCGCAGGATCTTCCCAGAAGACCAGGAACCGAGAATCAACGCCTTGTTCCGCGTCGGTTTCATGGTGTGAACGCAACACCGACTCGACACCTCCGAGTCCCGCAAACTGGGTACCCAACGACAGCACCTTCAACGGCGGCGGTGGGGTCGACTCAGTCGGCCTCATGCACGGGTGCGTTGGGAGTTTTGGCGATCAGTTGAACCCAGACTCGGCCCTCTTGAATTCGGGTGGGGAACGATCGCAGAGGTTTGTCAGGTCGGGTAATGCCAGCTCCGCTGCGAGTATCGTAAGCCCAGCCGTGCAACGGGCAGTGCAGGGTGCATCCGTCCAAGTATCCGGAACCCATGGATCCGCCGCGATGCGGGCAGGCGTCTTCCACCGCATGGAAGCCGTCCTCCAAACAAACCAGGGCGATCCGAAGGCCCCGCGCTTCAACGGTTCGGCAGTTTCCCGGGGTCAAGCTCCCGGCATCTGCCACATCGCACCAAGTGTCCATGGACCGAGATAGCCACCGTCGCCGACCGGAATGCAAGCTCACCGAGCAAATCACGCGGAGTGGCCGCAGCGGTTGCCACTTGGCATCAGCCAATCTGAGGGTAGGTTCAGCCCCACTGCTTACCATGATGCGCCATGTTTTGTCCGGGCTTTGCCTGGGAATCCTCACCGCGGTCGCCCAGAACGGGGACAAGCCCGGAGAGACCCAACGCGAAGTGGTTGCTGCGGACCGGATTCCACCGGCTCCGGTGCTTTCACCGGCCGACCAAATCCGCACCTTCCGCCTGCCGCCGGGATTCTCGGTGGAGGTGGTGGCGGCTGAACCGCTGTTGCACTCGCCGGTTGCCGTGGAGTTCGATCCCCAGGGGCGTTTGTGGGTGGTGGAAATGATCGGCTACATGCCCGACCAAGAGGCACGCGGTGAAGCCAACCCGACTGGGTCCATTGTCATCCTCACGGACACCGATGGCGACGGCCGCATGGACACCCGCACGGTCTTCGCCGACCAACTCGTGATGCCACGCGCCATCCACCTGACCCACGGTGGCGCATTGATTGCCGAGCCCCCCAAATTGTGGTGGATGAAGGACACCAACGGGGACGGTAAAGCCGACGAAAAGATTCTGGTGGCCAGCGACTACGCCACCCAGAACGACCCTGCACTGGGGCTCAAATCCAACCCCGAGCACGCCAGCAACGGCCTGCTGCGCAATATCGACAACTGGATTTACTCGGCCAATCACACAGTCCGCTTTCGCAACACGGCGGGCTCACAAGCTGCGGGTTCAGCACCCACGTGGATCCGCGAAGAAACCGTGACCCGGGGCCAGTGGGGCATTAGCCACGACGATGTGGGTCGGCTGTTCTACAATTCCAACTCCGACCAAATTCGCGGCGACCTCCTGCCGACGCATTACCTGTCCCGGAATCCGAACCTGAAGTCGGCTTCCGGGGTCAATGCGCAGTTGGCCAAGTCCCAACAAGTTTGGCCCTCGCGTGTGAATCCGGGCGTGAACCGCGGCTACCAGCCCAACACCCTCACGCCCGAAGGAAAGCTCGCCAGCTTCACGGCCGCCTGCGGCACGCTGGTGTACCGGGGCGACCAGTTTCCCGAGAATTTCCGCGGTGACGTTTTCCTGTGCGAACCGAGCGCGAACCTCATTCGCCGCAACAAACTGACCGAACAGGATGGGGTGATCACGGCGACCAACGCCTACGAATCCGATGAATTCCTGACCTCCACCGACGAACGCTTCCGGCCGGTGAATTTGCAAAACGGTCCCGATGGCGCGCTCTATGTGGTCGACATGGCCCGGGGACTCATCCAGCACCGCATCTACCTGACCAGTTATCTGCGCAAGCAAATCGAGTCGCGAGGACTCCAGGCACCGACCGACTTGGGTCGCATTTATCGCATCGTCCATTCCGGCAAGTTGCCGGATCGCAAGGCGCGGCTAACGGAAAAGGCTACGACCCGAGAGTTGGCAACCCGCCTCTCCAGCGCCAACGGTTTCTGGCGCGACACGGCTCAGCGCCTGTTGGTGGAGAATCCCACGGCCGAGTCGGCTGAGGTGCTTCAGCAACTGGTGATTCAGCGAGACACCACGCCGGCGGTCGTTCGCCTTCAGGCGCTCTGGACGCTTGAAGGGCAGGGGAAGGTGAGCTTGGAAGCCCTTCTTTCGGCTCTGGACGATCCAGATTCGAAGGTACGTTCCGCTGCGTTCCGAATCACCGACAGTCTGCCCCCGGGCCCGGTGCGGGAAACGGCCGTCGAACGCATGATCCAACGCGCACCGTCCGTCCGCGGAGATGCTCAAATCGCCCTGCTCTGTTCCCTTGGAAACATCGGTACGCCGGCGGCCGATGCGGCCATGCGTTTCCTGCTCATGACCGGTCCGGCCACGCCGCTGCGTCAGGATGCGGCGATCAGCGGGCTCAAGGGGCGTGAGTTGACCTTCATGACCCAATTGCTCGGCGACGCCCAGTGCGGGCCCGACAAGCAGGACCATGCGCCGTTGGTGTCCAAACTGGCCCGATGCATCGCGGCTTCGGGGCGACCGACCGAGATTGCGGCGGCCTTGAACCTGGCGTCCAAACTCAAGGAGAATGAGTGGCCTCTGCCAGCCGTGTTGGACGGATTCGCTGGCCTGGTTCCGGTGGCTTCCAAGGGGGCTCCGGCTCCCAAGATCAAACAAACCGGATTGCCAGCTGAACCCGAGGGCCTGTCGGCGCTGCGTCGATTCACTCGGACCGAGATCGTCGAACGCATCCAGAAGATCGACTCGCTGTACTTTTGGCCCGGCAAGTCGGCCAGTGCCGATACGCTGGCTGCATCTCAGGTGCAGGCCTTGCCGCCGGCCGCCAAAGCGAGCTTCGAACGCGGCAGAGAAATTTACCCGACCATTTGTGGTGCCTGCCATCAACCCCATGGCAATGGCCAAGAAGGTTTGGCTCCGCCGCTGGTCGACTCCGAGTGGGTCTTGGGATCCGATCAACGCCTGATCCGGGTGGTCCTGCATGGGTTGCGGGATGCGATCACCGTCAAGGGCGTTCGCTACGAGTTGAACATGCCGGCGCTGGCCGAGGCTTTGGACGATGCCCAGATCGCCGACTCGTTGACCTACATCCGTCGCGAATGGGGCCACGCCGCTGCGCCAGTATCCGCCGAGGCCGTCAAAGCAGTCCGGACTTTGGAATCCAAGCGGGAGGATTCCTGGACCCAAGCCGAGTTGCAGAAGATTCCGTGATTTGGCCGTAATCTGGGTTCTCGGAATCGAAGGATTCAGTCAGAACACAGTCAGAACAGACTTTTGAAAAACCTCAGGAATTCCACTATTTTGGCGTATTCAAAATATTGCACAATGTGTGTTATATTCACTTCAGATCCCGCGATACACTGAGCGATATGCCGTTCGATTGAATCTTCCCCAACCCAAAACCGATCGTGACCGTTGCGTGGATTGGCCACGCCGGTTCCGGATCTCCGGGATGCTCTTAAAAACCTGAAGCCCGCCAACTGGGCGGCGCCCCGACTTTCGAGAATCAACCCACTCACCCAGCTCGATCACATCCCGAGCAACATCGACGGATTGGCCCGGTCGTCGCCCAAGTGGAACCTGGGGAACGCCTTCAATGAAATGGTCAGTGCAACCGTGAAGTCCTGAGGTCCGATCCGGTTCTCACGCAAGCGAAACCCGAGTCCCACCGTCCAGCTCCGGAGATCCCGGTAAATTTGGTATTGCTGCTCCTCAAGAGTGCCATCGCGAGCCTCGAACTGATGAACGCCACGGACGGCCCAGTTCTCGTTCAATTTGGCGTGGAACCGGCTGAAGATGAGGTTGTTGCCAGCGCCGTAGAGGGTCCAGTCATCGCGCAAGTACCGGTGACCGATGCTCCAGTCAAACCACTCAGTCGGTGACCACGTGGCCCGATGGTTGGATTCCCGGAATTCGTGCGACACCGTGTTGAGCCGTGTTTCTGAGGTGAGCGTCAGCCAGGATCGCGGCGTGAAATCCACCTCGGAGTACATATCCGAAAACCGGGTTTGGTCGGTGCGTTGCTGGATACGCCAATCGGTCAATAGCGACCAATTCAGGACATTCTCCACCTGCTCTTCCCGTTTTGTCTGAACCTTGTTGCGCAGCCCCAGGCGCACCGTGTTCTGGCTGTCCACCGAATCGATCTGTGTGTAATCCGGAAAATGAATTGGCAGCAGCTTCGGACTGATGAGTTCCCGATCAAACTGCGGCAACTCGGTGGGCGTCCGATTGGGCTCGGGCACGAACACATAGCTGAATTGCGGCTCAGCGATATGCCGGGCGCCGTTCATGTCGAGCACCGTGCTCGAATACGTCGGCCAAACACGTGATGCCTTGAATCCGACATCCACGCCCGTGTTGGCAACCCACCGCTCCCGATCGCTATTGATCGTATTGAGTCCTTCGGGATCACCGTAGTAAGTCGCTCGCGCACCCAGACGGGGCGAGACATTCAACCACCCACCGACCGTATGCGGTGCCACGAGTTGGTGATAGGTGTCACCACGGAAAGCTGCATAGTTCGTGCCTCCCGCGAGAGCATCTCGATACCGCAGGTAAGCCAGCGAGCTGTCGCTTTCGTAATACACCGGCGTCACGCCGATTTGTTGGCGCAATCCCCGCAGACGCACATCGGGCAACCGCTCCACGGTGCGGAAGAATTCGTTCACCTGGGCGTGCGCCAGAAAATCGAGACTCCAATTGGAGTTGAGCTGGGAGAATTCGACGAAGGTCTTGGGTTGCGGGTCGGTCCGGAACTCGCCCTCGAAGTAATCGCGTAAGACCATCGGATCGCTTTGGCCGCGCAACACACCCTTGAACTCGAAGCCCGAATCATTGGTGATGGAGTGCCGCAAATCGAAGCGGTACCGATCGGGATCAATGGGCCCGTTGAAAGAACTCAGCTCGGGAGCCTGATCTTGGATGAAGTAGAAACCTCCCCTGCCCTTACCGAGATCACCTAAGTCGTAATTGAGGCGCGGCCCTCCACCGACGCCCCGACGCTGGCGATAATCCAAATCCACCACCGCCGTCAAATTGGTGCTGGCCAACCAGTGATAGCTGCCGAGCACATAGGGCCCGTACAAACTGCGGTAGCCTGGGGTGATGCTGAAGAAATTTGGATGCCGATCGGCCTTGCGGACATACCACGGGAAATACATCACCGGCACCTTGCCGACGTACAGCAGCGCGTCTTCGGCCGAAATGGTCTTGTCGCTGTTGATGCTCAGCGTCTTGGCCCGGATCTTGTAGCCTGGAGTGGCGGAATCGTCGGTGGTCACTTCACCCCCAACAACCACCTGATTGGTGCCGCCCTGAGTCATCGAAAGCCGGTCGCCTCGCAGGAACAGCGGCCCGGAACCGAAGCGGAAATTCCCGGCTTCCACCCGCTTCTGATCGAAATCAAAACGGACTTTCTGCCCCCTCCATCGGATGCGCTGTCCGGTTTCTCCGGCGTACTCGACGACCACATCGCCTTCGGCCAGAGCCTCACCGGTATCCTGACTTAAGGTGACCGTCTGTGCGCTAACCGTGCTGCCTTTCCAATGCACCACCACACCGTTCTTGGCCGAGGCCGTGCGGGCATCCGGACTCAATTCCACCTCACCCAAACCATCCCGCGACTCGATGCGAATCGCCGAGGGATCGGTGATGGCCGCCGCCGGAACCCCTTCCTTCGCCAGGGCCGTCAGCGTCCAGGCGATCAATGCGCCAGTGCGGGTAAGCTTCATGTCTGGAGTCAGGTTACCGTGGGAACGGGGACCGGGGCAATGCGCCAGCCGCACGATCCTGCAGGCAACACTGCAGTTGGCTGCCTCGCAAAGCTGACCAAATTCAACAAATCAGAACTTTTGGCCACCACAGCCGGGTCGGGTTGGGTTCGAATTCCTGAGCGCCCCATTGCCGCGGAAACAGCGACCATGGAAGCAGCCTTGAACAGGGATTTCACGACGCGCCGGTGCGATCGAAAACCGAGGCCGGTCGAGCCAGTGGAGTAGAGACGGCTACGCACTCTGCTGGGGGGTGGATGATCAGAAAAAGGACCAGTCAGATCGACCTCGTATTGCTTTGAGTCTCGGCGGCGAGCGGCGGCATCCATTATCGTGCGGCGGATGGATGGATTCCTGCAGCAACTCCGGCAGCACTGGACGAACCGCTTTGGTGCTGGACCTCGGCACCTCGTGGTGGCGGTGTCCGGGGGCCTCGATTCCATGGTACTGCTGCACAGCTTGGCTCGATTGCGGCGCAAGTTCCCTTGGGAATTGACCGTGGCCCATTGTCACCATGGGCTCCGCGGAGCCGATGCGGATGGGGACGCGGAATGGGTGCGGGCCGAGTCATTGGCTTTAGGGTTGCCGTGTGTCGTGGAACAAGTCCCGGTCAGGGCAACGGCCCGGGCTTCGCGCGAGTCGGTGGAAATGGCAGCACGCCGATTGCGCCACGCCTTCCTCGCCCGCACAGCGCGCTCCGTCTGTGGTCCAGGTTCCGCGGAAGTGGTCTTGGCCCACCATGCGCAAGATCAGGCAGAGCTCATCCTCCTGCGATTGCTTCGAGGAGCGGGGTCCGAAGGTTTGGCCGGGATGAAGGAACAATCCTCATCTCCGGCAGACCGGCGGGTTACCCTGCTCCGGCCTTTCCTCGGCTTCGATCGGGCTACGCTGGAAGCCTTTGCCCGCAAGCAGGGCATTCAGCATCGCGAGGATGCTTCGAACCGAGATTTGACCATTCCCCGGAATCGAGTCCGCCACCAATTGATTCCGGATTGGATGGCCCACCACAGCCCCGCCCTGCCCCGTGTCTTGGCGCGTATTGCCGACATCGCTGCGCAGGAGGCCGATTACCTCCGAGAGCAGGCGCAACGTTGGCGGGATTCCGCCCATCCCGCTAATTGGGCATCCCTTCACGTCGCGCTGCAGCGAGCCATCTTGCGAATGGAGCTCCTCGAACAAGGACGCAATGCCGAGTTTGAGACGGTCGAGCGGTTACGATTAACCCGCGATGCAAGTCGAACTTCGAAAGCGACCCATCCGGCTCCCAAGGACGCGATGACCTCCGGAATAGATGCCTCCCGATGTCATCCGACGGAACCTTCAGAAACGGTGTCGGTGGCTTTTCGCGGATTGAGAGGCCAGAGGGTCTTGCCCGATGGGAGCCTCTTTCGATGGAAACGCCTCAAGCGCGCCCTGCCGTTCGGCCATGGTTGGGAACAACTCGATGCCGCAACTGTACCGGAAACAGCGACACTCCGTCATCGCCAGCCCGGCGACCGATTCCAACGTTTGGGCCAGTCCAAGCCGGCTCGCCTCCAGAACCTCTTCATCAATCAACGCATCCCCGTGGCCGAACGCGCCCAGCGTTGGGTTCTCGAACTGGCCGGCGGAAGTCTGGCATGGGTTGAGGGATTTTCTGGAGGTGAACACCACCGCTTGAATCCATCCACCTCGGAGATACTGGCCATCCGAATCCAGCGACCTTAGGGCCAATGGCCCCGACAGTTTCAGAAGCCGATGGGTCTCGCCGGACCTGTGTAAGGTTCCGCCCCCTGTTCTCGAAAATCGGTGTGTTCCACTTGGAGCAACTCAGGATCCGAAACCGTGGGAGCAGCAATGAAACCATGGTAGCGCCCCATCCAATAGGCGAGCAACCAAGCACTGGGTTCCACCACGTCTCGGCCACCGGCTCCACCATCGGCTTGCATGAGCCAATGGTCCCAGCGCAAGGGTTCGGTTTCCCTCGGTGGGAAGGTGCGAGTCCCTCCTTTCAACGCGACATAGCCGGCGGGTGTTTTTAGATCCGTGCGATGAGAGTTCTGATAGGACCAGACCCGTAAATCCAACGGCCAACCGCGGAGGTGTTCAGCGCTCGCTTCGGCTTCCGCATCATTGCCGGTCAGTGAGCCATAGAGGTAATTGAACCAAGCGTTTTGTTCGACGCGAACCACCTCGTGACCCCGTTCGTATCCGCGGCGATAGAGCGCGCGCAGGTCTGGGTTTTCCTCATAGCGAAGGAGATTCCAGTAGCTCCAGAAAGCCAACTCATCGAGAAAATGCAGGACACTGTCGGGCGGGAATGTGTTTCGGGCTCGCAGCGTGAACTCCGGATAACCCAGTCTTACCAAGTCCCGGTAGGCCGTGGTGAAAGTGGCGTCGCCGGTCCAACGCTCGGCCGTCTTGATGAAGGAAAGCAATTCGACCGCCTGAAGGCCTCGATCAAACTTGCCTTCATCGGACTGGAAATACTCCGGATCCCATCGACCCCAGCGGGTGGGTTTTCCGTCCAGATCGATGAGCTTCCAACGATTGCGCACGAGGTGGGAGGCGATGCGGGCCAAATGGCCTTTGGCTTGGTCCACCTCAGGCCCCTCGGCCACCAACTCCAGAAACAGTCCAAAGGAGTAGAACTGTGAGCACAGTTCATCACTGGATGTGTCGCCCTTCCATTCAAAGCGTCCGTCCTGCGTATCGTGCCATTCGGCCGCATAGCCGCCCGAGCCGTGGTCCGCTTGATGTCCAACTTCTCCCTTGGCCCAGACCGAACGAGCCGGGAATCCGGAAATGCCTGTCATGCCTTCAAGCCACCGAAGCGCATGGAAGGTGTTGGTGGCTTCCCGACGGGCCTCCGGGTCACGCGTGACGGCAAAACGATACACTTGTGCGGCCAGATAATTACCACTGTAGCCGCCATCATTGTCGCTGACTTCCCGGACAAACCGCTTTCGCGATGGCTCCCATTCCAATTTGTGGACGAAGCCCAACCGCTTCTGCCCCCACTCGTTCAGGTGCCGTTCGTAGTAGGCCGCCTTCTTGGCCAAAGTATAGGGCCGGTACTCGATCACACCCAAACCGAGACCTGTGGCGAGGTAGACAGTTTGACCTGCCACGGCGATGCCTGATACCCGCTCGTCAGGCAACCAACGGCGTCCTGCAAAATAGTCGAACCGCCCGCCCACTTGACGAATGGCGCCGTGGGAGGTGCCGATCCAAAGGTCATTGGTGAACCCGCTAGCCAGACAGAGAAGGTCTTCGAACGGAAGGCCTTGCTCACCTCGAACCGAGGTCATGGACATGCCTCGGAGCACTCCCAATCCACGATCCGTCGCCACCACCAACGCAGACCCATGACTCAAGGCGTCGCGAGTGGTCTTGGACGGCATGGAGCCCCAGTCCCAACCGAGATCGGCAGGCCAGGTGTAAGCGTCTTCCCCGCCGAAGCGCCCACGGCTGTACGGGCTGATTCGTCCCGCTCCCAAGACGTAAATCATGTCCTGATGGGACACGATACGCTGAATGTCAAAGCGGGCCTTGGCCTCGGAGAAGGGTTCCAGCGCTCGACCTTGCACCCGCAAGAGTTGGGATCCCACCGCGGCGAGAACCTCTCCACGGAATTCCTGAACGTCGCTGACGGAGGCCTTGCTGATGGATCGCCAGACACCTGCGTCGCGTACCCAGAGTCCTGGAGAACCGAGCGCCCATACTTGGTCCCGCGCCACCACCAGGCGTTGGACGGCTTGGGTCATCCCGGACTCGGGCTCCCAACGGCGATCTTTCAAGGTCAACACACCCCGAGGAGTTCCGACCAAAACCTCACCGCGATGAGCAACCACGGCCGTCAAAGCGACTTCAGAGGGAACCGTCCAGCCGGCCTCCTGAAAATACGGAACATCCGGGATGGTGGTAGCCGACCGATGAACCCGCGATAGATCCACTCCGAACACGGTGCTGGAACCAGCCAATCCTGTTACCAACCACCACCATCGCAAGCGCATAGGCACATCAACGCAGAGAGACCGGCAACGGCAAGCCGACAATCCGGATGTCCGGCCGGTTGCCACTCGAGGAAGAACCACGTAGGATCACCCGATTCGATGGAAAAGTTGCTGCTCATTGATGACGAGGTGGACGTCCAATACTCCTTCCGCCGGATCTTTGACGCCTCAGACATTGAGCTTCATACCGCTTCCAGCGGTGAGGAAGGGCTGCGGCTCATCCCCAAGATAAAGCCGGATCTGGTGCTCAGTGACATCCGCATGGCTGGCCTCAACGGATTGGAAACCCTGCGGCGGATCCGTCAGTTGGATCCGCAGCTGCCGGTCATCCTCATGACTGCCTACGGCACGACGCAGACCGCGATCGAGGCCATGAAGCTCGGGGCCTACGATTACCTGCTCAAGCCCTTCGATGTTCCGCGCCTCAAGCAGTTGGTGGCCAACGCTTTGAAGGCAGCTCGCGATACGCGGCAAACCGTGGCCCTTCGGCCGCAGTTGGAGCAGCAAGACTACGAATTGGGTGTCATCGGACGCAGCGCGCCGATGCAGGAAGTCTTCAAGCTCATCGGGCAATTGGCTGCTTCCGACGCCACGGCCTTGATCACGGGCGAGAGCGGCACGGGCAAAGAACTGGTAGCTCGCTCTATTTTCCAGAATAGCCGGCGGGCCAAGGAACCCTTCATGGCCATCAATTGTGCGGCCATTCCGGAGAACCTCCTAGAAAGCGAACTCTTCGGTCATGAGAAGGGCGCTTTCACAGGGGCCACCGCGCAACGGCCGGGGCGCTTCGAGCAATGCCACCGCGGAACGCTGTTCCTCGACGAGATCGGCGATATGCCGCCGGCCACGCAGACCAAAATCCTGCGAGTCCTCCAAAACGGCACCTTCGAACGGGTCGGCGGCAACACGACCCTGCAAGTCGATGTGCGCATCATCGCGGCCACCAACAAGCCGCTCGAGGAGGCCGTGGCCCGAAAGGAGTTCCGGGAAGACCTCTTCTACCGACTCAACGTGGTCCGTGTCCACATGCCGCCCCTGCGGGAACGTCAGGGCGACATCCGTCTGCTGGTAGATTTCTTCCTGCGCAAGATTAGCGGTACGGGTTCGGGTTCCAAGACCATCGGCGAGAAAACCCTGGCGGTGTTGGAGTCGTACCACTGGCCCGGCAATGTTCGCGAGTTGGAGAATGTCTTGAGGCGGGCCGTTGTCGTATCAAAGGGGCCTGCCCTGCTCGAGAGCGATCTTCCTTCCGAAATCCTCCAACCCACGCAGACGTTCCGTCCGGCCACCAACGCAGCCATGCCCGCGCCGGTGGGCAACACCCCGCAGGTCTCGGCGAAAACAACCAGCCCTGCCACCGAACCCGCATCGCCTGCTCCAGAAGCAACTCACACTGATCCCGCCATCACCGGAGACATCCGCCCCCTGGCCCTTCAACTCTTCCGCTGGGCCCGTCTCCAAAGTGGCATCAAAGTGCTGCCGGCAGTGGAACGGGAGCTTGTGATCGAGGCGCTGAAGGAAACCCAAGGCAATCAAGTGAAGGCGGCCAAGATGTTGGGAATCACCCGTGCCACCCTGCGCAAACGTGTCGACAAGTTTGGTATTCGCCGAGAACTCAGCGTGAGTTGACCTCCTCCAGCGGGGCCGACGCAGCCCAGCGGGTGCGGGACATCGTCGGTTTCAGTCCTGAACCTCATCCAACCGGTGCGTCACTCGGCGCCGAAACCCTGATGGCGGCGGCTCTTCAAATAATGAAGGAGTGGCCCCTTTTGTGTAAAAGTGTGGGACTGACCCCGTAGGGATCAGAGGGGCTGCCGGCCTTCGTCGGCGTCGATGTAGTCGACGAAGGTGGTGATGTCGTTGCGGTGGGCGAGGCCGGACTGCTCCTTGCGCAAGGCGAGGCGGGCGCCCAGTTCGGGGTCGCCTTCTGAACCGTATGCGAGGATCCACTGGTTGAAGGCCAATTGCTCGGCTGGCCGCCGGACATGGCTTCGAACCCAATCCGCCACCTGCCCATCGGTGATCGTGTGGCGCACCACCTCAATGAAGGCTTCGGCTTCAAGACCAGCCGCAGTCAACCACTGCGCATCAAAGCCTCGCTTGGCGAAGTTTTGCTGGTAATCGGAATGCAGGCGACCGGCCAGCGAGAGTCGTACCTTGTCCAAGAACCGAGGCAGGTAAAGCCATCCGGACATGGTTTCCCGAGGACTGCGGGGGTGGATCACATCGTTCATATTTCGGGAATTTCTATCAGGATTCACCAGCGCTGCACTTATGGCTCACCCAAGAGCTTCTCCACTTTGTTGGCCAAGTCGTTGCGGGCTTCGAGATCCCTCAAATTCCCCTGCTTGTCCACCAACCACATGGCCGGAATGCTGCGAATTCCAAATTCGGTTCCGATCTTGTTCTTCCAACCCGCTCCGTCGAAGAACTGAGGCCAGTTCATCTTGTGCTTGGTGGTGAAGGCCTTCAGCGCATCGGCTTCCTCGTCAAAACTGACGCCAACGATCTCGAACCCTTTCGGGTGCAACCGCTCGTAGGCGGCCACCACGTTGGGCACCTCGGCGACGCAGGGTCCACACCAAGTGGCCCAGAAATCAATGAGCACCACTTTCCCCTTCATCTGAGCCAAGTCGACCTTGCGACCGTCGGTCGCCGTGAAGGCGATGCCCAAAGGCTTGCCCATGCGTTCTTGGGTCTTTTGGATCCCTTCAGCCATGGCCCGAATTTGGGCGGGCACGTTGTCCGCCTTCAGGATCTTGGTGATGAGTTCCTTGGATTTTTCACCACCGCGCAATTGGGCGATTTCCATGTAGGCACCATAGATCTCTCCGCGGCCCGGGAACTCCTTCTCCAGATCGTTCAGGCTCTTTTCAAAGTCGATGAGCACGGCCTCCATCCCTTGGGACTGGAGTTTGCGGGCTTTGGCCACGGCCTCTTGCATCTTGGCACCCAAGGCGGCGGCGGCTGCCTCTTCTTTTGCCTTCAACGGGTCGGGTCCGAGCGCCTGCAACTCAGCGGCTTTGTCCTCGTTCCCCAAACCCACGGAAGCCTCCAGCAGTTCCCGGTACAACCGACGCGCTTCGCTGGCTTTCGGATGATCCTTGAAGCGTTCGAAAAATTCGCGGGCCTTGTCGGCGGCGATGCCGGAACCGGTGGCCTTCTGCTTGCGGAAAGCCTTCACCTCGTCGGAGGTTGGCTGGCGCCCCTTCCATTCCGGGGGCGGACCTGGGGGTTTACCTTCAGCCTCCACCAAGGCCCACGCCTTTTCAGCATCATCGGGCAACAAACGAGGCGAGGACTTCACCACCGCTGCGTCACTCTTGGAGGGAGGGTTTGCCGCGGACTCTGCAGCATGGATTCCGCCGAAGGACAGGGCCGCAGCCACCATCCCGATTGCCAATCGGTTCATGGGAGACAAACGTGAAGAGCAAGCCTCGAATTGCCAGTGGAAATTTCCCCCGGCCCCGGGAGTGACTCCAGAGCCGGAGGACGATGTCGCTATCAGCGCTGGGTGTAGTACTTCTTGGTGTACTCTTGAACCATGCGCCAAGTGCTGTATTCGGCAGCCAGTGTCGACCAAGACTCGCGGATCTTCGAAATCCACAAGCGGGGCACCCCATCCCCATCGCGATTAAAGAAGGTGGGAATGACATCCCGAGTCAGGACATTGTAGAGGTTCTCGCTGTCCACACGGTCTTGTTCATGGACGTCCTCGGGATGGGAATCAGGCCCGATGGCGAAGCCGTTGGATCCGTTGTACCCCTCGCGCCACCAGCCATCCATGATGCTCATGTTGAGGCATCCGTGTGCGGTGGTCTTCATGCCGCTGGTGCCACTGGCCTCGAGCGGACGGCGCGGATTGTTGAGCCACACATCGCAGCCCGAAACCATCTGACGTGCCACGTGAATGTCGTAGTTTTCGATGAACACCAGGTGCCCCTTGAGTTCGCTGAACTTCGAGAGGTGGATCACCTTTTGGATGAAGGCCTTGCCATGGTCATCGCGCGGATGAGCTTTGCCAGCGAAGACGAATTGGATGGGGTGGCCGGAGTCCTTGACCATTTTCACCACCGCCTCGAATTGGTCGAAAATCAGCGGGGCCCGCTTGTAGGTCGCGAAGCGCCGAGCAAACCCGATCGTCAGAGCATCGGGGTTGAGAAACGAGTCAAACGTAATGAAGTCTCCATGATGGAATGTGCCGCCCTGCAGGAGCAATCGACGACGCGCAAACTCGACCAACTCGCGGCGCAGACGGTACCGCATGGACCAAATTTCTTCGTCCGAAACGACCTTGGGATCGGCCAGTTTCTTCCAGAATTCGGGTGAATTGGCATCAGCAAACCAGTCCACCTCGGATTTCGTGGGATACAGTTCGAAGAACTTCCGTTGCCACACCTTGCGGACCGTTCCCTTCATCCAGCCGACCAAGTGAATGCCGTTGGTCACATGGCCGATGGGCACTTGGTCCGGATGCTTGGCTCCGTAGAGCTCCATCCACATTTCACGGCTGACAGCTCCATGGAGTTCACTCACGCCATTGGCGGCTCGGGAATACTTCAGCGCCAAAACCGTCATGCAGAACGGCTCGGAGGCGTTGTCGGGCACCACGCGACCCAGATTCATCAACGCTTCATGGCTGAGCTGTAAGTCGGTGGTGAAGGGATGTCCGGCGTAGCCCATCAAATCGCTGCTGAAGCGGTCGTGACCCGCCTCCACCGGAGTGTGGGTCGTGAAGAGGCACTCCTTGCGAGTTTCAACCCCGGCTTCGGTGTAACTCTTGCCTGCAGCCATCTTCTCGCGCATGAGCTCCAGAGTCAGGAACGCCGCATGACCTTCATTCATGTGGAAGGTGGACGGCTTGATGCCCAGTGCCCTAAGGAGGCGCACACCACCGACGCCCAGCAGGATTTCCTGCATGATGCGCGTGGTGCTGTCGCCGCCATAAACCCGCAATGTGAGATCGCGGTACATGGGCTCATTCTCGGGCCGATTGGTGTCGAGCAAGTAGACCGGCACCCGACCGATATTCACGCGCCAGGCCTGGAAGCGGACCGTCGTGGCGGCGATCTTCACTGAGCAGACGATCGGTTCACCCCGGGCATCCAAAACCGGTTCCAAAGGCAGGTTGGCCGGATTGAGCTGGGTGTAGAACTCGGTTTGCCAGTTCTCATGGTTGACCGCCTGCTGGAAATATCCTTCGCGGTAGAAGAGGGAGATTCCGACGAAGCCGAGACCCAGATCGCTGGCCGATTTCGCGTGATCACCCGCCAAGGCACCCAGACCGCCAGCGGCGATGGGCAAGGTCTCATGGAAGGCGAACTCCGCAGAAAAGTAAGCAACCGGATTGGTTGCCAAGGCAGAGGCATTTTGCGCTCCCCAGGTGGCGGCGTCGGACAGGTAGGCATCAAACCGGTTCAACACCGATCGGACCCGATCCGCGAAGCCTGGCTCCTGAAGTCGAACACGCAGTTCGTAAGGGGAAACCTCCCGCAAGATGGCCACCGCATTGTGATAGAGATTTTGCCAGCCGCGAGGAGATAGGTCGTGAAAGACTTCCTGAGCCTGTTGGTCCCAACTCCACCAGAGGTTCCGGGCGAGTCGGTTGAGTCCAGCGGCGAGTTCGGTCAATTCAGCAGGATGGATCGGATTCATGGATAGTCGATGGGTTGAACGACAGTTCACCTGTCGGTTGCCGGGTCAGCTTAGGGACGATGCTCCGGTTTTCCAAAAATGGGAACCCTGAAAGATGAAAAGGGTGTTCTCGAATTCGAGAACACCCTGCGTCACCGCCGTCGATGGGACGACCTATCCGGCGAGATACTGGGCCGCCTGCGCAGCGGTGGTGCCGTCGTGAACCAACGACATTAAGGCCCGGGTCATGCCAGCCGGGTTGGCGTGCTGGATGATATTCCGGCCATACACGATGCCCGAGGCTCC
>CAMATE010000006.1 GCA_945861075.1 Akkermansia muciniphila | reverse complement strand
TCTCCCTCGAGGGCCGGCAGAAGCTAAGGATGGTCGAGGAATCCCCTTTCCCGCGGGGCTACTTGAGGCTTTCCTCCGTCTCTCGTTATGCTTAAGGCCGGTATCGTCGGGTTGCCCAACGTGGGCAAGTCCACCCTCTTCAACGCAGTTACCCGCACCCGAAAGGCGCAGGCGGCGAACTACCCGTTCTGCACCATCGATCCCAACGTGGGCATCGTCACCGTTCCGGATGAACGTCTGGGGGTGCTGCAGAAAATCGCCAAGACCAACGTCGTGATCCCCGCGGCCATCGAGTTCGTGGACATCGCCGGACTGGTGAAGGGTGCCAGCGCCGGTGAGGGCTTGGGCAACAAGTTCTTGAGCCACATCCGCGAGGTCGACGCCATCGTACAAGTGGTGCGGTGCTTCGAAGACGCCGACATCCACCATGTGTCCGGCAGCGTGGACCCGGTTCGGGACATCGAGATCATCACCACCGAACTCGTCTTGGCGGACATGGAGTCGGTGAACAAGCGCCTCGACAAGGTGGCCAAGGATGCCAAGCGGGGAGACAAGGAAGCGCAGGCCGAACAGGCCGTCCTCAGCAAGCTCAAGCCGCACCTCGACGCCGGCAAACCCGCATTGACCTGCGAACTCACCACCGAGGAGAAGGCCTTGTCGAAGAGCTTCTGGTTGATGACCGACAAACCCACCCTCTTCGCCTGCAACGTGAAGGAGGGCGACTTGGCCACCGCCGACTCTAACCCCTACGTGGTCAAGGTGCGCGAGTACGCCAAGAGCCACCTGAGCTGCGAGGCCACGGTGATCAGCGCCCAAATCGAGAGCGACTTGGTGGATTTGTCCGAGGACGAGGCCAAGGAATTCCTCTCCGCCCTGGGCGTCACCGAGTCCGGCGTGGGTTCACTGATCCGGGCCACCTACCATCTGCTTGGACTGCGCACCTACTTCACGGCCGGCGAGAAGGAAGTCAGGGCCTGGACCATCCATGCCGGAGACACCGCACCCAAGGCGGCCGGCGTCATCCACAGCGACTTCGAACGCGGCTTCATCAAGGCCGAGACCGTGGCCTACAAGGACTTGGTCTCCTGCGGTTCGGTGGCTGCCGCACGCGACAAGGGCCTGTACCGCATGGAAGGCAAGGAATACGTGGTCGCCGACGGCGACGTGCTGGTGTTCAAGTTCAACGTCTAGTCCAACGTCTGACCCGACCGAGCAACGGTTCTTCGGCGGGCCCTTCGGCAGACCAAGACGCACAACGGCCCGGGGCGAAGGGAGAGGCATGACCTCCCCACCGCCGCCGGGCCGTTTCGTTTGGGACCGATCAGGCGCCGACCACCTTGGAGAGCAGCGCGTTCATGCGTTGGAGCATGGCGCGGGGATCTTCCAGGCGGCCGGAAGCCAGCCGGGCCTGGTCGTTCAACTGCTCGGCCACCAAGCCCGCCAGGGCTGCATCGTTCTGACGCAACTGATTGAGCTTCACGATGACCGGGTGCCTGGGGTTGATCTCCAGGTCCGGCGCCGCGTCTTCACCAGCCATGGCGTCGCGTCCCATGGACTTGAGCGTGCGACGCATGCTGGCGGTCATGTACTTGTCGCTATCGAGGGCCACCACCGGGCTATCGACCAGACGCTTGGATGAGCGCACCTCGTGGACCGCCTCGCCCAAGGTCAGCTTGAGCCAACCAGCCAGCGACGTGGCTTCGTCGTCAGACAAGGCGCCCTCCTTGGAGGCATCCTCCACATCGAGTTCGGCCTTCTCGGCAGCCGTGATGCTCTTGGAATCGAACTCGCGCAAACGATCCATCACGAACTCGTCGATCGGATCATCCACGAACAGCACCTCAAACTTGCGGGCCCGGAACACCTCGAAGTACGGACTCGCCTCGGCGGCGGCCCGGTCCTTGGCCAAGAGGTAATAAATGTCCTTTTGGCCCTCCGGCATCCGCTTCACATAGTCGGCCATCGACGTCTTCTTGCCGGCCTCCGTTGCTGAGGACTCGTAGCGCACAAGCTTGGCCAAGGCGGCTTGGTTCTCCCAGTCGCTGAGCACGCCCTCTTTGAGGAACCGGTGGTACTCGGAGTAAAACCCATCGTAAGCCGCGGCATCCTTCTCGGCCTCTTCGGCCAAATGCTTGAGGAAGCGATTGGTCAGCGCCTTGCTCAGCTTGCGCATGAGGTCGGAGTCTTGCATCCGCTCGCGGGAGACATTGAGCGGCAAGTCTTCGCTGTCCACCACACCGCGCACGAAGCGCAACCACTCCGGCAAGAGTCCCTTGGGCTTGGACTCGATGAGCACCTTGCGGCAATAGAGATGAACTTCCGACTCCTGGCGGACCATGCCGGGCATTTCCAGACTGCGCGAAGGCACAAAGAGCAACGCCTGAATGGCGATGGGCGCATCGGCCGTGAAATGCAGGCGGTACTTGGGTGCCTCGTTGTCGTGGGCGAGGTACTCGTAAAACTCTTTATATTCCTCCTCCTTCACCTCGTTCTTCGAACGGGCCCAGATGGCCTGCACCGTGTTGACCCGCTTGCCGTCCAATTCCAGCGGGAAGGCCACGAAGTTGGAGTACCGCTTGACGATGCGTTCCAAGTTGCCGGCTTGCGCGAACTCCTTGGCTTCATCCTTGAGGCTGAGGGTGATTTGAGTACCCGGGGCGGCGTCCGGAGCCGACTCGAGCGTGTAGCCATTGCCACCCTCGCTGGTCCATTTCCAACCCTCGGAGCCGGCCGCCTGAGAGCGGGTCACGACCGTCACCTGCTTGGCCACCATGAAGGCGGAATAGAAACCGACACCAAATTGGCCGATGAGCCGGGTGTCCGGCTTCTGCTGTTCGGCCAATGCCTTCAGAAAGGCCTTGGTGCCCGAGTGCGCGATGGTGCCGAGATTTTGGACCAATTCATCCCGGTTCATGCCAATGCCCGTATCGGCGATGGTCAGCGTCGACTCCGCCTCGTTGGCGGTGATGGCGATGGAGGGGCCATTGTCGCCCGTGGGTGACTGCCCACTGGCCTGAAGAAAACGGAGTTTCTCGCAGGCGTCGGCTGCATTGGAGACCAACTCGCGCACGAAGACTTCGCGATCGGTGTACAGGGAGTGGATGACGATGCTCAGCAGTTGCTGGATCTCGGCTTGGAATGAATGTTGTTCTGGCTGACTCATGGGCTGACTCATGGTGTGTTGAAAAACAGGTGCGTAAAAACGAACTAGGGGCCAATCAATAACCCGGACCGCGCTCCAGCGAACCGGGCGCGAACGCTAGTTTTACTCGCTCAAACCGTGATGCTGTCAAGGGAGGGTCCGCACCGGGAGCTGCAGTCCACCCTGCGAAAGGCCATGACCCATCCCCGCCCAACAGCCTACCAAACCCGGGCCCAAATGACCTTCAGGTAGCGGCTCTCGGGGCAGTTGGACATCACGGGGTGGTCTTCACCCGGTCCCGTGCGATCGAGGATCTGAAGACGACGGCGAGTGCGGATGGACATCCGGATGACGATGTCCTCGAACTCCTCAGCCGAGATCATGCCTGAGCAAGAGCAGGTCACGAGCAAGCCTCCGGGACGGGTGATCACCATTCCCAAGCCATTGAGATCTTCGTAGCGCTGGCGACCCTCGGCGGCGTCTTCATCGTCCCGGCTATGGACGAGCTTGGGCGGATCCAAGATCACCACATCCCATTGTTCTCCGTTGTCCCGCATCTGACGGGCGTAGCTGAACGCATCGCAGTCCACCCAGCTCACGCGGACCTGATTGAGATTGGCGTTGCGCTTGGACATGGCGATAGCGGCCTCGTCCAAATCCACCCCGGTCGCCTCGGTGGCCTGCCCCAGCAGCATCGCCGAAATGGAGAACCCTCCGGAATAGCAGCACAAATCCAACACCCGCTTGCCACGGGTATAGCGGGAGAGCTTGAGGCGGTTGTCGCGCTGGTCGCAGAAAAACCCGGTCTTGTGGCCCTCCTTGAAATCCACCTCATAGCGGATGCCGTGCTCACGAATCTTCACAGCCCGGACGGGATCGGACTTCACCGTCGTGGGAGAGATCCCCTCATTGCGAGCCACCGTATCATCCACCTCAAAGACCACCCGCTGAGTGCCCAGGCGCGCATGCATCCGGGGAATCCAGGAAGCCAAGCGCTGGGCGATGCCCAAGCTGTGAACTTGGATGCTCAGAACGTCGGCGAACTTGTCGACCACCAGGCCACTGAGACCGTCGGCATCGGAGTGAACCACCCGGAACGCATCAGTCACCTCCGGCAGGCGCAGAAAATCGATCCGATGGTCCATGGCCCGGTCGAGCAACTCGACCAGCAGCGATTCCTCGACAAAAGATTCCCCCCAATGGAAAAGCCGCAGAGGCACCTTCGCGCGCGGATGCCACAGGCCATTGCCACAAGGCGAACCCGACTTGTCGTACACATGGACCCAGTCGCCCGGCTTCGCCCCAGCGGAGGCATCGCGGATCATGGCCGGGTACACCGTTGGTTGCTGACTGTGGTACTTCAACCAGACCCACGGCGTCTGCCAATGCGTCGTATCGGCCTGCGGCAGCGCCGGCGGACCCGGGCGCGGGCCAGAACGCGAGCCAAAGCTCGGGCCAGAAGGAGAAGAACCCTCGTAAGGTCTCCGGGGCCGGAACGGGGGACGATCAAAAGACGCCATGTGGCACAGTTGATACGGCTAAAATGCCTCTGAGCCAAGCACCGTCCCCAACAACACCCCCAACTACCTCTCAACCTCCTAACGTCCGCTTCCCCGAAAACCCAACCCACCCTCAGCGGCAGCGAAACCGGGCCGAAGCGAGCATTGAAGGCAATCACCACAATCCCCCGAGCGGAGCGGGAGCGGTCCGCAGCAAGCCTTGGAGGCGAACAACAAAATCCCTCGCGCACAGCGCGAAAGCTCCTCCTTACCTGAGCCTCCTCAGCGAGCGCAGGACCGGTCCCGCGGAGCCCCAAAATACGCCAAGCGGAGCAGGATCGGTCCGCAGCGAGCCTTGGAGGCGATCACCAAAGCCCCAGCGCGCAGCGCGAAAGCCCAATCCTCCCCCGAGCCTTCCTGCGAACGTAGGACCGATCCCGCGGAGCCCCCAAACACGCCAAGCGGAGCGGGATCGGTCCGCAGCGAGCCTTGGAAGCGAACACCAAAATCCCTCGCGCACAGCGCGAAAGCCCCTTCTCCCTCGAGCTTCCTCAGCGCGCGTAGGACCGATCCCGCGGAGCGACCCATACGCCCGAGCGGAGCGGGATCGGTCCGCAGCGAGCATAGGAACGTCCTCACCCTATTTCCCCTCGCGCGTCAGCGCGAAAGCCCAGCCTGTCCCCACGTTCCCTGCGAGCGCAGGACCGGTCCCGCGGAGCGACCAGAGTCGCTTTCGGCGCGCCGCCCGGTATGCTCATCGCCGTGACCGACACGGTTCAGCGAAAACAACGAATACTGGTGGGCATGAGCGGCGGCGTGGATTCGTCGGCTGCCGCCGCCCTCCTTCAGGAACAAGGATTCGACGTCGTCGGCGTCACCCTCAAACTGTGGCCGCAAGACTGCGTCAACCGCGCCGAAGACAAATGCTGCGGACCCCAGGCTGTCATGGATGCCCGCAGCGTCAGCGCCAGCCTTGGCATCCCCTACTACCTCATCGACGAATCGGCCGAATTCCAAAAACGCGTCATCGGCTACTTCGCCGAAGAATATCGGGCCGGACGCACACCGAACCCCTGCGTCATGTGCAACCAGCACCTGAAATTCGGAACCCTCTTGGACCGCGCACGACAACTCGGCTGCGACTTGGTCGCCACCGGGCACTTCGCCCGCGTCGAACGCACGGCCGAAGGGCGTTCCCTCCTGCTCCGCGGCCGCGACCCCCGCAAAGACCAAAGCTACTTCCTCTTCTCACTCCGCCAGCACCAACTGGCCCGAGTGCTCTTCCCACTCGGCGAAAAAACCAAATCGGACACCCGCGACGTGGCGCGCGAGTGCGGACTGCGCACCGCCGACAAAGAAGAGTCGATGGAGATTTGTTTCGTGCCCGACAACAACTACGGGCGATTCCTCGAACAGTCGAAACTTGTGGAGCGGCACACCGGCGAAATCATGGATACTCAGGGCCGGGTGCTTGGACACCACGACGGCATCGAATTCTACACCATCGGCCAGCGCAAAGGCCTCGGGATTTCCTCCGCCCATCCGCTGTACGTCATCGAATTGGACCCGGCCAACAACCGAGTCATCGTCGGCGACGAATCGCAGCTCAACCGCTCCGAATTCACCGTCGACCACTGCAACTGGATTCCGTGGGACCAACCGCCCGAATCCTTCGAATGCACGGCCAAGATCCGGTACAACCACCCAGGCGCGGCCGCCACGGTCCGACCCGGACCGCAAGAGACCGCCACAGTCCGCCTGCATGCACCCGCTCGGGCCGTGACTCCCGGACAAGCCTGCGTCTTCTATGACGGAGACCAAGTGATTGGCGGCGGATGGATCCGGCGCGAGCGATCCCATTCCTAGGCCAAAACGATTCAATTGGATCGGTCGGGCTGGCTGCGTCTTCTTCCGCAAGAGCTTCGGTGTTCGCTCGATCCAGGTCTCAACCATGGGCCTTCCATCGGCCCGCGCCTCGCTCTCGGCTCAGCTTCACCCGATCTCACTGCGCCGTCACCGAACGGACCCGATAAAACACATTGCCACTGGTCGGAGCCGGCCGACGCAATTCCCGAACCTCCAGCGGATCGGAAACCGCAGTCCAAGCAGAGGCATCCAAGGCATCCGCCTGCTCGACCACAAAGCGCTGGGCCTGTCGACGTTCGCCGCTCAACCCATCGCGAACCTTGGCCACGGAACCATCCCAAGCGAGGACCACATCAGCCCCGTCCCGGCGGATGGATCGGATCTTCGGCTTAGGCTGGTAGGCGATCACACCCCGCAGCGGGAACCCCAAAGTGCCCGGCAACCAAGGGTCGGCCGACCAAGGCGAGAGCATCTGGTCACCGCTGGCCCAACTCGTGCGATACCGCACATACTCGGTGCCGTCATTGTCGATCCAGAATCCATAAGCCAGCATGCCGTGGATCTCCGGATTCACCCCGGCCACACCGGCCACGTTCCGTGAAAACTCTCCCGAAGGCTGCATAAAGAGCAGCACCGGGCGACCCGCGCGGATCTCCGCCTTCAGGTCCGCATACGTGAACCCGCGCCCCCCGGAGACCGTCGGATTAAATGCAGTGAGTTGGCAAAAACTGGCCGCATCGCTGCCCCGATAGCGTGTCCAGGCCACCAACCCGGAAGGAATATCTGAGCCCGATGGAATCGCAGGTTCCTGCCCCAACTGAACCCATCGCCGATCCCCGCTCTTGTTCCAGTGCACGTAAGAAAACCCATCGATATTGCCCCGGCACTCGGCCCCGAGATCCGCCCACTTGTTCTGGCTGAGCCCGATGAAATCCCCGATGCAGTCCGGCGTGTGTTCCTTGCGACCTGCAGTGATGTAGGGATCGGTGAACACACTCTCGTAGGCGAAGTAGTAGTCGTCTTCATGTCCCGGCTGGTTGGACGGCCGTCCATCCCGGCCCGACTTCGAAGCCCACAGCGAGAAAATACCCTGATTGCCCTGGCTCGAACGGCTGTTGAGCGGAGCAACGCCACCGCCGGTCGGCCCCGTGTAGAAATCAGGAAAACCGTTGCGATCCCAAAACCCCATCAAATTGCCCGTTGCTGTCCCGAAACAACCCATGTGCCACTCGTAGTCCGGAACGTCTTCGACCCGAACGTCCTCCAATTGAGCATGGGCTCGAGGCATGGCCAAAATCCCTGCCAAAGCCGCCGCACATCCACCGAACCCTCCAAGACGCCGAGACTCACCATGCATGCAGTGACCTTCGCTCCCCGGCCCCCACTGTCCAGACTAACCCGTCCATCGCAGCACCCTGAAGGCCCAGTCCGGGATAACTCAATGCCACCCAGCGGAGCGGGATCGGTCCGGAGCGAGCCTTGGAAGCGAACAGCAAAATCCCTCGCGCACAGCGCGAAAGCACCCACTCCCAGAGCTTCCTCAGCGAGCGAAGGACCGCACTCCAAAAAGTACCCCAGCGGAGCGGGATCGGTCCGCAGCGAGCCTTGGAAGCGAACACCAAAATCCCTCGCGCACAGCGCGAAAGCCCCTACTCCCAGAGCTTCCTCAGCGAGCGAAGGACCGATCCCGCGAAGCCCCCATTACGCCCAGCGGAGCGGGATCAGTCCGGAGCGAGCTTTGGAGGCGATCAACCTTTCCCGGGCGCTTCAGCGCCAAAGCTTCTCCTACCCCGAGCCTCCCTGCGAGTGGAGGACCGCACTCCAAAAAGTACCCCAGCGGAGCGGGATCGGCCCGCAGCGAGCCTTGGAAGCGAACAACAAAATCCCTCGCGCACAGCGCGAAAGCCCCCACTCCAAGAGCTTCCTCAGCGAGCGTAGGACCGATCCCGCGAAGCCCCCAATACGCCCAGCGGAGCGGGATCGGTCCGCAGCGAGCTTTGGAGGCGATCAACCTTCCCCGGGCGCTTCAGCGCCAAAGCTTCTCCTACCCCGAGCCTCCCTGCGAGTGGAGGACCGCACTCCAAAAAGTACCCCAGCGGAGCGGGATCGGTCCGCAGCGAGCATTGGAGGCGATCAACCTTTCCCTGGCGCTTCAGCGCCAAAACTTCTCCTACCCCGAGCCTCCCTGCGAGTGGAGGACCGATCCCGCGGAGCGCCATCAGCATGCTTGCACCCAAACACCGCCGACCGTTGACTCCCCGAGCGCCTCATCGGATCGGCGCGTTACCGTGAAGTCCAACCCGCCTGGAAAAACAGGCTACTTTGTGCTCGAAGGCACCAACGCCTTCGCCGCCTCCTATTATTTCAACTACCTCATGTTCTTGCTGCAGCAGGATCATGGGTTTTCCAACCTCAACAACCTGACCCTCGGAGCTGTCCATGGATTCCTCTACGTAGGTGCCTCCTGGTTTGCTGGACGCTTCGGCCAACGCCACGGGTATTTCACCAGCCTGCGCATCGGATTTGGTGGCATGGGTGCCGGCGTTGCCTTGGGCTGGCTCCTCCCGGGAACCATCGGACAAATCGGGGCCCTCCTCCTCTGGACCCTGGCCATGTGCTTCACTTGGCCCATGCTCGAAGCCCTCGCTTCCGAGCGCGAACCCAAGGATCGCCTCCCCAACCGCATCGGTCTCTACAACGTGATCTGGGCCTCCACGGCCGGTCTGGCCTACTTCGTCGGAGGTTCCCTCTTCCAGCGCCTCGGAAAAGAAAGCATCTACTGGCTACCCCTGATCATCCACGCCCTTCAGTGGATGAGCATCGGCTGGTTGGAACGTCGCCACGCCCAGAATGCGGCGATGGAAACCCATCCGTCGACAGCAGCGCAAACCCCCACCGAGACCCCGAAACGGGATCCCCGAATTACCCAAGTCTTCCAGAAATTGGCCTGGATCGGGAACCCCTTCGCCTACATGGGCATGAACACCATCATCGCGGTTGTCCCCAGCATCGCTGAGCACGCCGGTCTGGGCATCGAGGCGGGCGGGCGGCTGATGTCCGCTTGGTTCATCGTTCGAACCCTGACCTTCGCCGTCCTCTGGGCCTGGCACGGCTGGCACTACCGGGTAGGCTGGTTTCTCGGATCATTCCTCCTGCTCATCGTCGGATTCATCACCGTCATGACCTCCCATCAAATCTGGATACTGATCTTGGCCCAGATCGCCTTCGGCTGGGGCACTGGCCTGATTTACTATTCGTCACTCTTCTATGCCATGGACGGCAGTGACACCCACGGCGAACACGGCGGAATCCATGAAGCCTTCATTGGCATCGGCATCGGCTCCGGACCGGCGATCAGTTCGCTGGCTCTCTGGCTCTCCGGAGCAGCCATGTCACCTGCCATCGCTGTCGGAGCCACGCTGGTCGGCGGCTGGACCTGGTGCTGGAAAGTGGCCCGAAGAACCCAAGCCGACCCAGGCACCCGTTGACCCGGAGCCGGAATCGGCGATGGTGATGCTCACTAGGGCGACACCTGCATCGATTGTTGTTTTTGGTAACAATCCATCGACCCCTGCGGTCTCGTCATCCAAGTCCATGATCCTCCAGCCACCCTCGAAGCAACAAGGCTTCACCCTCATCGAACTCCTGGTGGTGGTGGCCATCATCGGAATCCTCACCAGCATGCTGCTGCCCTCCCTGGCCGCAGCCAAAGGATCCGCCCAGCGGATCGCCTGCCTCAACCACGAGAAACAGCTCGGACTAGCCCTGCACCTTTATGCCGGAGATCACGCAGGCCGATTCCCGCCGCGGCTCCTGACTAATCGTTGGTGCACCACATTGCGTCCCTACTACCAAGACCTGAAAATCCTCAAATGTCCCGTCGACTCCGGAGCCAAGGGAAGCACCAACATCCCGGGTGCTGGAGACCGCGTGGCCGAATACGCCCCGCGCACCTACCTCATCAACGGCTTCAACGACTTCTACCGGCGACGGGTCGGATCCGGCCAAATGCCGGAGTTCCGGACCCAGGGCAACGGCGAGGTCGTCATCGGCGAGAACGACATCCCCGAACCCTCGCAAACCATTAGCTTCGGCGAACGCGATTCCAGCCGAGTTGTTCACTTCCACATGGATTTCGACGCCCTCGACGACCTGAGTGCCCTCCACCAGAACCGTCACGGCACCTCCATCAAGACTGGGCGCGGTGGCGGTTCCAACTACGCCATGGTCGATGGCCACGTAGAATTCCTCCGGTACGGCCGGTCGTTCAACCCTATCAACCTCTGGGCCGTCACCCCCGAAGACCGCAACATCGGCGTCAGCCTTCAATGAACCCCAACGGCCGATGAACCCGAACCGCCGCACTTGGAGCCTCCTCGCCCTGGCCCTGTTTCTGGTCGGGGCCTACGTCACTGCCTTCACCGACTGGCTGTCCCCACAACCCATCGAGATCGCCTCCCAGATACGACCGGTCATCCAGCCTCCCCGCTTCGGTCGACGGGGGCCCAAAGCCGCCACAGACAACGTCAACAAGCCGGCCGAAGCGGAGCCCGGATCCAGCGTCGCCCGCGTCACCTTCAGCCTCGACGGTCGCTACCGACTCACCTCTCTACGCGTCTTCGCCCTCAACGCCCAAGGCGAACCCGCCAAGAAAATCTGGGACCTCACCGGAAAGAGCCGCGAACTCAACTCCCTGATGTACGGCATGAATCCCGCCGGATTGTCGCCCACCGAAGGCTCCGAAGCCGCCGCACCACTCGAAGCAGGCCTCACCTACCAACTGGAGATCCATGCCGGCCGCCGCACCGGCTCCCACCGTTTCAAAACCGCACCCGTGGCCCCGGCAGAGAACTGAAGGAAACCGCTCATCGAAGCGGAGCGGGATCGGCCCGGAACCCGCGGAGCGCGGAAGCTTTTCCTCCCGGCTTGTCCTCGAATGCCGAGTGGGTAAGGATCGTCACATCGCCCGTCACACTCAACACACTGGAATTATGTCCACTCCTCAACCCCCCTCCCCATCGAATACCGGCTCCTCCCGCCGCGAATTCCTGAAGCGCACGGCAGCAGCCGGTGGCATCGCAGGCATCCTGGCCAACCAACCTGCCGCCGCGGCTGAAACCCTCACCAAGCTCGCCGCCCCCTACGCCGGCCGAGTCATCGGCGCCAACGACAAGATCGTCCTTGGATTTGTCGGCGTCGGCGGTCAAGGCGGCGGAGCCCACGTTGGCCTCAACCTCGAACACTATCAGGAGAACAACGTTGCCTTGGCTGCCGTCTGCGACGTCTCCAAGCACCGTGTCGACGACCACGTCGCCAAAATCCAGAAGAAGACCAACGTCAAGCCCGACGGCTACGAAGACTTCCGCCGTGTCCTCGAGCGCAAGGACATCGACGTCATCTTCTGCGCCACGGTCGACCACTGGCACACCAAGGTCAGCTGCGAAGCCATGGATTCCGGCAAGCATGTCTATGTCGAGAAGCCCATGACCCGCTACCTCGGCGAAGCATTCCAGATCTACGACACCTGCAAGCGCACTGGCAAACTGCTGCAAGTCGGTTCTCAGGGCTGCTCCGATCGCAAGTGGCACAAGGCCGCCGAATGGATCCGCGCCGGCAAGATCGGCCCCATCGTCATGAGCCAGGGCAGCTACATGCGCAACAACCCGCACGGCGAGTGGAACTACACCATTGCCCCGTGGGCCAAGCCCGACGACATCAACTGGAAGATGTGGCTCGGCGAGCAGATCAAGACCGGCCACAGCTTCGACCCCGACCACTACTTCCGTTGGCGCAAGTACTACCCGTACTGCTCCGGCCTGCTGGGCGATCTCTTCCCCCACAAGCTGCACCCGTACATGCTGGCCACCGGCAACCCCGAGTTCCCTGTGCGCGTGGCGGCCGTCGGCAGCAAGGCGTTCAAGACCGATCTGAACCAGGTAGGCCGCAAACCTGAGCAGGCCACCCAATACGTCCGCGACGTCGAAGAGATCATCCAGCTCGTCGCTGAATTCCCCAGCGGCTACGTGATGCACATCACCTCCAGCAGCGTCAACGAAGTCGGTTCCTCCGAGATGATCCGCGGCCACAAAGCCACGCTGACCATGGGCGGTAACAAGGTTCAATTGAACCCCGAGCGTCCCTTCGCCGAAGACATCGAACCGGAGACCAGCGAATCGTTCGCCGGTGAGAGCGTCGCCGCCCACCACAAGAACTTCTACGAGTCCATCCGCGCCAACAAGCAGCCCAACGCCGGCATCGATCTGGCAACCAAGGTTCAGACCGTCATTTCGCTGGCCGAGATGTCCGACCGTTTGGGCGTCATGTGCTACTTCGACGCCAAGACCCGCAAGGTCACCGACAAGTCCGGCAAGGAGATCTCCCAGCTGACCTACGGCTGGGACAAGAACTCCTGAACGGTTTCGAGACCCGTTTCAGTCCTTCATCACGGCGGCCCTGCCCTCCAAGGCAGGACCGCCGTTTTTGTTTCCCGACACAGCACCGCGCCCAACACCAGACACCAGACACCAGACGGCAGCGGAACCGGGCCGGAGCGAGCATTGAAGACGATCACCCCAGCCCTCGCGCATAGCGCGAAAGCTACTCCTCCCCCGAGTCTTCCTGCGAGTGCAGGACCAGTCCCGCGGAGCCAGTACGCGAAAAAAATTAGTATTGTGTGACCCCTTTTGTGTAAATATGCGGGACCGACCCCATGGAAGTTGGGATTGCCGGGAGTAGTCTAAACGGCTTGGCTTGGATCAATGAGTTCCCGCTCCGCTTCTGCCCGTCCGATTTCTTGTGTTGCCCCGGATTGGTGGGATTACACCACGCTCGACCCGGAATTGGTGGCCGACGCCGCGGCCCTCACCCCGGAGAAAATGCAGCGCCTCTCGCGCCCCGGTTTCAAAGTCACCTTCTACGACACCCTCGAAGAATTCTACCTGGCCGAAGCCCTAGAATACGTCGCCGCCTGGAAACAAAGCACCGACGACAACCCCGTCGGCATTTGCGGCCCCATCGGTCCCACCGAGCAACTGCCACTGGTGGCCCGCATCGTCAACGCCCTCGGCCTCGACATCCGCTCCGGCCACTTCTGGGGCATGGACGAATGGGTCATCGACGGCAAGGAGGCGCCCGCCACCCACCCCCTGTCCTTCGAAAAGGCCGACCGGGAACTGTGCTTCAACCGCATCGCCCGTAAACAGGTCATGCCCGACGCTCACCTGCATTTCCCCAAGGCCGACACCCGAGCCTATCGAGCGTCTTGGGATTCCGGAGTCCGCTGCGCCGTCATGCAAGGCGGCCAGGGTGACGTGAAACACTGGGCCTTCAACGACCCCGTCCGACGGGCCGGCAAATACCGCAACGCCCCACCCACCCCGGAAGAGTATCTCAAGCTGGGAACCCGCGTCGTGGACCTCCACCCGCTCACCATCGCCCAGAACGCCCGCACCAGCGGCGGCGGCAATGTGTCACTCGTTCCCACTCAGGCCATCACCGTCGGCCCGGTCGAAACGTGGAAGGCCGAAGCCGTCTCCATCTGGCATGCCGGCCAGCACGACAATCCCTTCGGACAACGACTCACCTGCCTCATGATCGCCAAGGGCATTGCCGACACCGCCGTGCCCATGTCCCTCCTGGCCCTGCATCCCAACGTCCGGTTCAACTACTTCCGCGG
This sequence comes from Akkermansia muciniphila, assembly GCA_945861075.1. Classification (GTDB taxonomy): domain Bacteria; phylum Verrucomicrobiota; class Verrucomicrobiia; order Limisphaerales; family UBA9464; genus SXXZ01. The sequence continues at coordinate 14,055 of CAMATE010000006.1, read as the reverse complement.
CGGCATCGGGCGCTGCGCGATAGAAATGCATTGAGCCCACAGTGTCGGTGTCATGGGTACTGTCTCCGCGGCATTCGCTAAACCCACCGACTCAAAAAACGACCGAGGCCGATGGGCAACCCCATCGGCCTCGTCGCTTTGGATCGTGATTCGACGGAACCGAATCAGTGGGCCGCCAGACTTTGCGCCGCGGCCAAATCCACCTTGCGCTGGTTGAGGCTGCGGAAGAACTCGTAGCCCTCGCGGCATCGACGGACCATGACACTCTTGTCCTCCAACATGGTCTTGATGATCCGCAAGATCGGACCCGGGCGCAGGTAGTACTGCCGATAAAAGCGATCCACCGACTCGAAGATCTCATCCTTCGACAAACCCGGATACTCCAGCGTGGACTGCTGGAAGCCATCACCGTGAACAATGTCCGTCTTGTCCTTCTTGGAGAACCAGCCGTTCTGACGGGCCATTTCGTAGAGTTCGGTGCCGGGATACGGTGCGGCCAACGATACCTGCATGGAGAACACGTCGAGATCCTGAGCAAAGCGCATGGTCTGCTCGATGGTCTCCTGAGTCTCCACCGGCAACCCGAGGATGAAGGTGCCATGGATCACCACGCCCACACGGTGGCAGGCCTTGGTGAAGCGGCGCATTTCATCGGTGGTCACACCCTTCTTGATGCGCTTGAGGATGTCGTCATTGCCCGACTCGTAACCCACGAGGAAGAGCCGCAGACCGCAATCCTTGAAGAACCGGATGGTGTCTTCATCGAGGTTGGCCCGGCTGTTGCAGCTCCAAGTCAGACCCAGCGGGGCGAGCTTCTTGGCGATCTCGCGGGCCCGCGGCAGGTTGGCCGTGAAGGTATCGTCATCAAAGAAGAACTCCCGGACCTGCGGGAAGAGCTTCTTCATGTACGACATCTCAGCGGCGACATTCTCGGCTGAACGCACCCGGTACTTGTGGCCGCCAATGGTCTGAGGCCACAGACAGAACGTGCACTGAGCCGGGCAACCCCGACCCGTGTACATCGAGATGTACGGGTGCATCAGGTAGCCGATGAAGTACTTCTCGATCTCCAGATCCCGCTTGTAGACATCGGCCACCCAAGGCAGCGCGTCCATGTTGTGGATGAGATCCCGCTCCGGGTTGTGGATGATCTTGCCTTCCTTGCGGAAACTCAGACCCGAAATGGATTCCATCGGGCGGTCTTCGCAAACCTCCTTGCAGGTGAAGTCGAACTCCTTGCGACCCACCCAATCAATCGCCGGGGACGCCTTGAGCGTCTCGGTCGGCAAGACAGCCGTGTGCGCCCCAATGAATCCGATCTTCGTGTCCGGGCTCTGAGCCTTGATGGCCTCGGCCACCTTGCAGTCGTTCTTCAGCGACGGCGTGGACGTATTGATGATGACGTGGCCGAAGTCCTTGGCGATGCGCAAGGTCTCCTGCATGCCGATGTCATGGGGAGGACAGTCGAGCAGTCGGGAATTCGGCACCAAGGCGGCCGGCTGGGCCAACCAAGTTGGGTACCAGAAGGAAGTCACCTCACGGCGTGCTTGATAGCGGGCACCGGCGCCGCCATCGAAGCCATCAAACGAGGGAGGGGATAAGAACAGGGCGGACATGGAAATCAGGAATTGTTGAAGGAAATTGAGGGAATTCGGAGATCGACCAGCTCCTGTGTTATTCCGACTTCACTTCGATCTTCTTGGCAGCGGCCATCTTGGCCTTGAGATCGGCCAATTGATCGACAGCAGCCCCGGAGGCTCCGCTGGAGCAACCCCCTGAACCACCGGAATGACCCGAATCTCCGTGGGCATGGTCGTGGGGCAAATCATTGCCACCCCGGGCGAAGGCCGACTTCACGCCGGCGAACTCGCGGTTCACGGCCTCCTTGGCTTCGGCGAGGTGACCCTTGCCGATGGTGGCTCCATTGTACGCCGCACGGGTCAACTCCGGGCTGGACGGATACGGAGCCGGCCGGGAACCGAAGTTGTACTTGAAGTTGATCCACGAATCCCGCGGGCTGCTGCTCAAGGCACCCGACGGCTCGAAGCCGGAGTGCATCATGCAGTTTTCGCAGCGGGCATCCCGACCGCAGCCGCGATCATCCACGCCGAAACGGTCCCACTTCACCTCGGCCAACATCTGGGCGTAGGTGGGGTAATGACCCTCGGTCATGACGTAGCAGGGGGCCTTCCATCCGCGGATGTTGTAGGTCGGCACCGCCCAGGCGCTGCACGCCAACTCCCGCTTGCCAGCCAGGAACTCCAGATAACCCGGGGTCCCGAAAATGGTGAACATCTGACCCCAACGCTCGATGTCCTTGAACTTCTGGCGGGTCATCTCGCGGGTCAGGAAGAATTGGGCGGGATCCTTGCCCAGGCGCTTGACCATGTCCTTCTTGGCCGCGTCATAGTCGTAACCCGGGGAAATGGTGTGGCCATCTACGCCCAGCGAGCTGAGGAACTTGAACATTTCCTCGAGTTCGGCTGTTTCGGTCTCCTTGTAGACCGTGGTGTTGGTCGCGACCTGATAGCCCAGGATCTTGGCCATTTGGATGGCCGCCACGCACTCCTTGAAGACGCCTTCGCGCTCGACGATGAGGTCATGGGTGAATTCCAACCCATCGACGTGGACGTTCCAGTAGTGCCACTTGCTGGGCCGGATCACGACCTTGGACTTGGCGGCCGCGTCGGCCTTGCGGATGGATTCGGCCTCCTTTTCGGTCACCAATTTCTCGGTCAACAACTGAGCCAACTGGGGTTCGAAAGCCGGCGTGTAAGCACTGGCCAAATACTCCCGCATTTTCTTCCGCATGAAGACACCGTTGGTGCAAATGTACACCATTCGGCCCTGTTCATGGAGCCCAGCAACCAACTCCTCGATCTTCGGATAAATCAGGGGCTCGCCACCGCAAATGGAGATCATGGGCGCATCGCACTCGGCCGCGGCGGCCAGACACTGCTCCAGCGGGACCATGTCCTTCAGCGACGTGGAATACTCGCGGATGCGGCCGCAACCCGTGCAGGTCAGATTGCATGTATGCAGCGGTTCCAACTGCAGCACCATCGCGAACTTCGGCGTGCCTTTGAGCTTATGTTTGACGATGTGCCGGGCGATCTTGGCCGTCGGCGCGAGAGGAAAACGCATGTTTGAAAATCAATTGGCAGGCACCCGGTTCTTGGCGGCCATAGCGACCGAGCGGGTCGCCGTGGCTGTCGATACGACCCAATTGGTCGAAGTGCCAGGAGCCAGAAGAGGAGCGGGCTCCACTTTGAGCAGGCCCGGAAGGAGGATCGAGGCCGGGGAAACGCTATGGGACCCACTGAAGCCCCCGCAACCCGAGAACAAAGCGGCGGCGGCCATAACAAACCACACTGCCATTGCTTGAAATCGGTAAGATCCCTTCACGGCCGACAGAATAGGCCGGGCGGGTTCAGGGGCAACCCTGATTTTGGCAGCAATCCGGAGGAAGGGCTTGTCGGTCCGGGCCGCTGAGACCACCGTGGGCCCTAGCGACCATGAAATTCATTAGCCTCTTGGGAATCGTCGCCATCATCGGCGTGGCCTGGCTGCTCTCCGAGCACAAACGACGCTTCCCGTTCCGGGCGGTACTCTGGGGGTTGGTCCTGCAGTTCTTCTTCGGATGGTTCATCCTCAAGACAGGCCCGGGAGAAGGCATCTTCAACGCCTGCCAGCAGTTGATTTCCCGCTTCATCAGCTTCGCCAACGAGGGCAACAAACTGATGTTCGGACCACTGGCCAATGAAGCGGTGATGTCCAAGGCCTTCGGCCCAGAAAACGCGCTGTTCTTCGCCCTGGTGATCACCGGCATCATCATCTTGATCAGCACCGTTTCATCGGTGCTCTACCACTACGGATTCCTGCAACTCGTGGTGCGGGCCGCCGCCTGGGTCATGCGACGGGCCATGGGGACGAGTGGCAGCGAAACCTTGAGCGCCGCGGCCAACATTTTCATGGGGCAAACCGAGGCCCCGTTGGTCATCAAGCCCTATCTGGCCGGAATGACCCGAAGCGAACTGCACTGCATGATGGTCGGGGGTTTCGCCACCATCGCGGGCAGCGTGATGGGGGTTTATTCTGGTTTGCTCAAGGTTCCAGCCGGTCACCTGCTCACGGCCAGCGTGATGAGCGCACCGGCCGCACTGCTCATCTCCAAGATCATCATCCCGGAGACCGAGACCAGCGAAACGGCCGCCGGTTCGACCGCCAAGATCGAACGCGAGACCGTCAACGGCATTGACGCCGCCTGCTCCGGCGCGAGCGAAGGCATGAAACTGGCCATCAATGTCATTGCCATGCTGCTGGCCTTCACTTCTCTGGTCGCGGCCGTGAACTGGATTCTCGGCCAGGGCTTCAGCCAACTGGGCTGGGTGACCCAACAACCTCTGCAAACACTGCTCGGCTACGCCAACGCCCCCTTTGCCTGGCTCATGGGCATCCCTTCCAAGGATTGCCTGGCCGTGGGTCAGATCCTCGGAGAACGCATCGTGCTCACCGAATTCGTCGGATACATCTCGCTCGCTCAGCAACAGTCGTCGCTGGACCCGCGCAGCTACGTGATCGCCGCCTATGCGCTGTGCGGTTTCGCCAACTTCGGGAGCGTGGCCATCCAAATTGGTGGCATCGGTGCCCTGGTTCCCAGCCGCCGCAAGGACCTCGCACAGGTGGGCATCAAGGCCATGGTCGGCGGACTTTTTGCATCCTACATGACGGCCTGCGTGGTGGGATTCCTGATTTGATGTCTCCGATGCCCACCCAAATCCATCCGACAGCGGTCATCCACCCGTCGGCTCAACTCGGAGAAGGCTGTCAGGTCGGTCCCCACGCCGTCATCGACGGAAACGTCATCGTGGGGCCCCACTGTCAGGTGGGTCCTGGCGCCTATCTCACCGGCCATACCCAATTGGGCTCCGGAAACCGCATCCATGCCGGGGCAGTGCTGGGTGATGCGCCGCAAGACTTCAAATACGCCGGGCAACCGACCCGATTGCGCATCGGCAACGACAATGTCTTCCGGGAGCACGTGACCGTGCACCGTTCGAACCGACTCGATGAAGACACCGTCTTGGGCGACGGGAACTTCCTGATGGCCGGGTCCCACGTCGGACACAACTGTGTCATCGGAAACCACAATGTCCTGGCCAATGGATCCCTGCTGGGCGGGCATGTGGTGTTGCAAGATCGGGCCTTCATTTCGGGCAATTGCTTGGTCCACCAGTTTTGCCGGATCGGTCGCTTGGCCTTGATGCAAGGGGGATCGGGCATTTCTCTGGACTTGCCGCCCTTCACGCTTGCCCGCGACAACAACACCCTCTGCGGCCTGAATCGAGTGGGTCTGCGTCGCGCGGGCATCAGCGCCGAAGACCGTCGGGCCCTGCAGCGCCTCTACCACCTGCTCTTCCGCTCAGTGCTCCCCCGCGCCGAACGGTTACGCCAGGCGGCTGACGATTTTCCGCAAGCCGTGTGCCAGGAGATGATCACCTTCGCGGCCGCCTCCACCCGGGGTCTTTGCGCCGATCCGGGACGTTGGAGCGGATCCGGTTCCGATGAAGAAGCCTCGTCCGACTGACCTTGCAACCCCAGACGCCCCTCAGGCCCGACGACGTCCGACCCCCGAGCCTCCCGACATCGATGGAATTCGCTTACTCCTTGGTCCAACTGGCCAACGGCACCACCAGCATCCGCTCCCTGGCCGAAGGGGAAACTTTTCACCCCGTCATTGGCCCCGTCGCCGAGGCCGAGGCCTTGTACGTCCGGCAACTCCGGCTTCCGGAACGCCTCCAGGCATCGACCGATGAGGAGTGGGTGCTTTGGGATGTCGGTCTGGGCAGCGCCGCCAATGTCACCACAGCGATTCGGCATCTGGCCGAGATTCCACAGCGGATTCGCATTGTCAGCTTTGACCACACCCTCGAGCCACTGCGTTTCGCGAGAGATCACGCCCAGGAGCTGGGCTATCCCGTCGGATTCGAAACGGCCTTCGGTGCGCTGCTCGAACGGCAACATTGCGAGTTCACCCACGGTCGGCTTTCAGTTCATTGGCAAGCGGAGGTGGCTGATTTTCCGAGCCGCATCCAATCCACGGAACCCTTGCCCGCGCCGCACGCCATCTTCTACGACGCGTATTCGCCTGCCCGGAATCCAGCGATGTGGACCCTGCCGTTGTTCCGACGCCTCTTTGAGCGCTTGAATCCCCAGCGGCATTGCGCCGTGGCCACTTATTCGCGGGCCACGCTCCTGAGGACCACCCTGCTGCAAGCCGGCTTCTTCGTCGGTGCCGGCGAAGCCACCGGCGAAAAGGAGGAGACCACCCTGGCCAGCAACACCCCCTCGCTCATCCCCAGGCCTCTGGGGTCCGACTGGTTGGGCCGGGCCATGCGCTCCACCAGTGCCGAGCCTCTGGAAACGGCCTTCTACCGACAGGCCCCCCTGACCGAAGCCACCCGGGCGGCTTTGATGGATCACCCACAGTTCCGTCAGCCCTGAATGGGGCTGGTTTAAAAATAGCCGGGAAACCGATCTTGTTCGAAGAGTCCGATGAAACCCAAACCACTCAATCGGGGTTGGTTCATGGATTCCACATGGCCATCGAAAAACCAGCCATTAGCCCGGTTGGAATGACGGCCGTGGATTTCATAATCCTCATCGATCCGGAAAACATGAAACTGTCGGGCTGTAACGCCTAAGCGACCTCGGCTTGTCGTGTCAGCCACGTGCAGATACGCGGTGGGTTGTTCTATCCGATCACTTTGGAGGATTTCCTGAAGTGGCCCAGTCCGCAGCGCTTCGGGAGGATCCACCCAGACACCGTACGTCATGAGCCAATTGGTCCAGGAACGAGGCGGGTATGTCGGACAGAGAAAGAGAGAAACCGGCAGATTCTGGTGAGCTGCCAGCGACTGAGCCCAGGTGTTGGTGATGGCCAACGGAGACTGCAGACGAATCGCACCACGATGATCTTGTGCATAGAGCAGGGTGGCCAGTCCCACTTGCCGCAAATTGCCCTGACAGTGTGCCGAACCCGCCTTGGCTTTGGCTGTAGCCAAGGCCGGCAACAGCATCGCCGCCAAGATGGCAATCACGGCGATCACCACCAGCAACTCCACTAGGGTGAACGCCATCGACCGGGCGGTCTGCGACCTCATGACGGCCAGTTTACAAACATTTTGGCCGGTGCGCCATCCTCTTCAACCGGAACTCTCAAAGCACGAACTCGGTGAGAGACAAACCGTGCTAATCCAGAACGATAAAAAACAGCGGTCAAAAACCCAGGCCTGAGCCAGAAGGCTCTGTTGAGTGGAAAGGGATGGCGTGGCGAATTCCCTCGCAGGACGAGGCGAGTGCGAGGAATGGGCCCCGCTCAGGTTCGGGCTTGAAGCCCGTAACGAGCGAAAACCGTCGCTCTTGCGGAAGAAGGCGCCGCCAGCACGACCGATCCCATTGAATGGTTCCGGATGATCCGTAACGACGCTGACGGCGCAATAGGGTTGAAAAATCGCTGTTGTCTGATGGGTTTAGAAACATTCGATTCCGATTGGAAATGACCCTGTCTTGATCATGGATGTCTCCGATTAAATGGAGTCTTAACGGCAAAATTGGTGACGCTTTTGATTAATGTTATTAACACGTTGTTAACACCAACAACCTCGGTTTTACCATCGGTCCAATCCATACAGTCTCATAAAGATTGAGACTCACAAACACTCAGATTTTTGGGGCTTTTGGAATGGTTTCACCTTTGTCTGACACGCTTAAAACCAGAGCATTCATCCAAATCCAGATGGATTCATGATCTAGTATTTCTGGCCTGCTGTGGGTTCATCCATTTAGATTTATTCTTGCGTTGTTTATTCTGATGTTTAACGTTCGCCAACAACGCGTCACTTCCAGTCGAGAAACGGCTTGGGGTATTCGCTTCCGAAACCAGAAAATACACGAATATGGATATCTCCCAGCAGATTGCACGTCAGGCCGAAGAACTCCAGAAGAAGCTGGACCTGTTGCGCGACAACAACCTGACAGAACTGATCAGCAAGAAGGCCTCGCTCGAAAGCCAATTGGCAGATGTCGAAGCGGAAATCGCCTCTACCTGCAAGCGCTTGGGTATCACTGCTGCTGGTGCCTCTGCTCCGGCCCGTTCTGAAAAGCGGACCCGCATGAACGGCGAGGTCATCCGCACCAAGATCAATGAAGTGCTGAAGGCCAACCCTCAGGGCATTTCCCAGATCAAGATCGCCGAGCAGACCGGTGTCTCCTACGCCAGCGTGATCAACTTCCTGAAGGACAATCAGGACACCATCCGCACAGAGGGCGACCGCAAGAGCAAGCTCGTCTTCCTGAAGTAAGGGTTCCCTTCACTCAACCGGCCCGGGCGCTGTTCAACAACAGCTTCAAAAACACCCGCCAGGTTCGGTCGAAAACAAGGCCTGTGTTCACAACCAGTGAACACAGGTCTTTTACGTTAAAGCCTCTTGATTAAGGGCTCTCAAAGCCTAGCCCATCTCCTTCAAGGATTGAGCAACCGAATGATCTCGTCGTGGAGTTCTGGAATACACGCCACTGCTGAAGTGGCCCCGGCGTGGTTGGCTGGGGCTCCCTGCCAATCCGAGATCCGGACTCCGGCTCCCTCCAAAACCGGTACCAGCGGCAAGAGATCCCATGGGTTCATGATGGGATCCACCATCACATCCACCCATCCGGAACACAAAAGCAGATAGCCATAACAATCTCCGAAACCCCGGTAGAGTCGAACCGAACGCGTCAGAGCATCGAAACCCGCCCCATTCTGATACTTGGCTGGAAAAAGAGGGTCGGTGGTCAGCAGTGATGCCTCAGAAAGACGGGCACAAGACCGCGCCTGAACCGGCTGACCATTGAGAGTGGTGGTGGTTCCATCGCCAATCATCAACTGCTGGAGCACCGGTTGATGGATACAACCCAGAATAGGCCGACCGCGATGCAGCAAACCAATGAGGGTTCCAAACAGAGGGACTCCCAGAATGAAGCTCTTGGTACCATCCACCGGGTCGAGCACCCAAACGTACTCGGCATCGCCCCGTTCGGTTCCGAATTCCTCACCCACAATGCCATGCTCAGGAAATCGCTGGGCAATCATCTCCCGCATCACCTTCTCGGCACCGCGGTCAGCCAGCGTTACAGGCGAAGCATCGCTCTTCAGCTCCATGCCCATGTCTCGAGATCCGTAATAGGGCAGGATCACCCGGGCACTGGCCTCGGCAAGTTCCCGAATGAAGGCGACAAAGGGCTCGTGATTCATGACGACGGCCCATTGAAACAAGAACGCCCGTGTTTGGAAACCGAAGACCCAAGACGGACTGGGTTTGAGTCCATGGCATCCGACCGGCTCCGCCGGGAATGCTGACCCGCCGATGGAGCGTGAAACACTCCGATGCTCAACAAGCGACGACCCACTCAACCGGAACGAACGACAGCGTCAGGGCCGGACGAAAGAGGCTAAGAGCCGTTCGGCCAACTGGCTGCCCAAGCGATCGGCCTCTCGGACCGCTGCCTTGGCCTCATCCCAGCGGCCCACGCCGTCACGGAAAACAGCCACCCGCAAGTGCAACTGATGCCCGACGACGCGGGCGTAGCCAGCGATGGGGCTCTGACAACCGCCACCCATTCCTCGAAGAAACGCCCGCTCGGCCAGAACAGCCTGATGGGTATTGAAGTGGTTCAAGACCGAAACCATGGAACCGATCTCCGCATCGCCAGCCCGGATTTCAAGCGCGACGGCCCCCTGCCCCACCGCCGGCAGGAATTCTTCCGGCTCTAAAATGGTGCCCAAGATCCCCTCGGGAGGCGGATCGAAGACCGATCGTTGCGCCGGGGTCAGCCGATAGTCGGGACGCAACACGGCTTTGGGGCTGAGGTCGAAACCCAACCGAGACAACCCGGCCGCTGCCAACAGAGTGGCATCGATTCCATCGTCTTGAAGGAGCTTGGTCAACCGAGTGCCGACATTACCCCGGATCGGAACCACCGAGATATCCGGCCTCATCGCTTTCACCAGCGCCGACCGTCGAGTGCTGCTGGTGGCCACCACCGCACCCTCCGGCAAGTCTTCCAGCATCAGGCCCGGACCAAAGCCCGAGCGCTCCTTGCTCCCCGGCACCCAGTCCGCCACGGGATTCTTCTCAGCAGCGACCCGAACCCCGTCCCGATACAGCAGAACCTCACGGACATCGGCACGCGGACACACCGCTCCCAGTGCGAGTCCATCCGGCAGTTCCGTGGGCAAATCCTTGAGGCTGTGGACGGCCAAATCGGCACGGCCTTCCAGGAGGGCCACCTCCAGCTCCTTGGTGAACAATCCCTTGGGCAAGGTCTCCGAAGCCGACGGCGCCGAGGTCTGGAGCGCATCACCCGTGGTTCGGATCACTTCCAATTCGAAGCGTTCACCCGGAAAGGCCGCCTGAAGGTGGGATTGAACCTGACGGGACTGGGCCAATGCCAGGGCGCTGCCCCGGGTGGCGATGAGGATGGGTCGATTCAGGGACATGGAAATCAGGCAGCCGGTGAGCGGAGGGCGAAGGATCCGAAACGGCGAGCGACCTCAAACTCGGCGGCCGCTTCGCGAATCATGATCTCGCACCGCGCCACTTCTTCCCGACGTTGGCGGGTGGCGGTGTCGGCCACCGACTGAAGGTCATCGACATTGGCCAAGAAGACCTCGGGAAGCAGGGTGACAGCGGGATCAATGTCGCGCGGCACGGCTAGATCAATGAGCAAGATCGGTCGGGGCCTGCGCCCGGCCATGAGCCGTTCGAGCCGGTGGCGATCGAGGATCGGATGCGGAGATCCGGTGGCGCTGACCACAATATCCACGGCAGAGAATTCACGCTCCCAATCCTGGAAGCCGATAGCCCTGCCTTCCAATTCCTCCGCCAAGGCTGCAGCGCGATCAAACGAACGGTTGGAAACCAAAATGCCCTGGGCTCCGCGGCCCCGAAGCGCCCGAGCGGTTTTTTCACTGGTGTCACCGGCACCGATCACCAGCACCTGGCGGCGATCCAAGTCATCGAAGATCCTTTCGGCCAACTCGACGGCGACCGCGGCCACCGACGTATTACCTCGCTGGATCTGGGTCTCGGTGCGTATGCGCTTGGCCATGGCGAACGCCCTTTGAAACGAGCGGTTCAAAATGCCACCCGTGTGCCCCGACGACAGGGCCAGCGAGTAGAAGCGCTTGATCTGACCCAGAATCTCAGTCTCACCCAGCACCAGCGAATCCAGACCGGAAACCACTCGAAACAAATGCTCCAATGCCGCGGTTCCCAAGTGGGTGTAGACGGTTCCCGAGGCGTCGCCCGTGTAACCCCGATCCCGCAGCAAAAATCCGCGCAGTTGCTGAGCCAGCGCCGCCGGATCGCCCGCCGGAATGGCTGCGTAAAGTTCAACACGGTTGCAGGTGGAGACCACCAAGGCTTCGGTGGCCAGGCCCAACGCTCGGATCCGGCCGGCCGCCGCCGCAAGATCCGCCTCGGCAAAGGCCATCCGCTCACGGATTTCCACCGGCGCCGTCTTGTGACTGAGACCCACTGCGACGAGAGGCATCAGGCGGTGGGGCGTGGAACCCGGTTGTGCATTTCAGAAAGCAGGTACATGCCCCAAAAAGTGAGCATGAGGACGGCAAAGCCCAAAACGGAACCCCAGGCCAACCGACGCCCCCGCTGACGGAACTGCCAGGCTCCGAGGATGAGGCCACCGTAGAGGAGCCACGTGACGCAGGAGTAAATCACGAAGGGATCCGCAACGAACCAAGCACCGCGCGCCTGACGCAAATAGAGCGAGCCTGACGCCAGGCCCGCCGACAAGAGACCCCAACCGGCCCAGAGCAAACCCGTGGTCGCCGATTCCAGCCGGGTGATGGGTGGCAAGAGCGCCCGCAAGGCCCGGGCCTTGTCAAAGCGCAGGCTGTGTTCCTGGCGCAGGTACATGCCTGAGGCCAATGAACCCAAACCGAAGGATCCGTAAGCCAAAAGCACCAGCGCCGCATGAATGGGTCCCCAGCCACTGGAGAAATCCGGACGAACCGCCATCGACCGATCCAGAACGGGAGGATCCAAGGCAGGCATGAGAGCGAAAACACCCAAAAGAGTGAGGACCGGTGCCGCAAAAACGCCCAGAAACCGCATGCGGCTGAAACCGCCGATCACCAAGTAAGCCGCGGAAATGGTCCAAGCGACAAACATGGTGGCCTCGAACAAGTTGTGGATGGGGCAACGTTCGAGGGAAAATCCGCGCCGGAACATGGCCCCGGTATGCAGCACCCAGCCCGCTGCCATGAGTCCGTAAAGGGCACCGCTGTCTCGCTGGAACTGCCGACGCCAGATGATCACGGCAAAGCCCGCTGCCAACGCATAGAGCGCCACGGCAGCGGCAAACCATCCACGATCAGAAAACGGCAACAACACGAGGAGGCCAAGTTAAACGGCAACCCGGGCTGAGCAAGCCGCGGTTCGGTCGCACCATTGGGAGCATACCTTTTGGTCGACCGAACCCGCAGCCCCTGCCGGTTCGTTCATCGGCCTGTCCATGGACAGGCCTCAGATGAGGATCAGTTCTTCTTCACCCGCACGTTGCGGTACTGAACGATCGACTTCGGATCGTGGGCCTGGAAAGCAATGGTGCCCTCGCTGAGCTTGCGCTCGAAATCCTTGCCAGCCTTGCGACCCGCCTCTTCGGTGAAGTCGTTCACCAACTTGCCGTTCAAGAAGATCTGGACGCGGTTGCCCTTCACAATGACGTGGTGGGTGTACCACTCGTTGTCACGAACAACACCCTCGAGCTTGTCGGCCTTGACGTCCTGAACCGAATAGATGCTGCCGGACTTTCGCCAGTCGCCCTGGGTTTGGTTGACCTGGGTCTCGTAACCGCCCCAAGGCCATCCGGAATCCTGATACTTGGTGTGGATGTAAATGCCGCCGTTGGAATTCGGAGCGGTCTTCACGTCGACCTTCAGCTCAAAGTCCTTAAACGGAGCCAGCGGACCGGTGTAGAAATTGTGGGAACGCTCGCCCTGGGCCTTGAAGCCGCCATCGGCCAAGCTCCAGGAAGCCTGGTTCTCGTTGACCTTCCAACCGGTCCAGGACCCGTCGGAGATCAGGGTGAAGCCCTGGGAATCCACGTGACCGATCTGGCCCGGCTTGGGCTTGGAGGAGGCGGAATCAGCGGCATTGGAGGCACAACCAGCGAGGATCGCGGCGGCCACGACGATGGGAAAGCACAGGGTCTTCATGAGCTCAGTCTAGGAACAGGTTGTACATTGCCCCCGGTCCGGTCGGCTCGGCAAACGGGAATTCATCAACGGGATGGATTGCGAGCGAGCCGGCTTCCCGGTGAAGTGATGCCGTGTCCGACGCGACAACCATCCAAGCCTGCGCCGCACCGACGTCCCCGCGTCGGTCGCGTCGGGCATGGCAACCGTTCACCGGCATCGGGCTGTCCCGCTTTGCCGATGCGAGTGCCAGCCGCGCCCTCGGATTCCTCGGAGCATTTGCCCTGACCACAGCGCTGGTGCTCGGCTGGTCCCTGCACACCATCGGTTGGCCGGTGATCGACAATGCCGTGCGGGAATTCCCCGAGCAGGGGCCGGGTCTGATCCGGGGTCGATTCCATTGGCCGGAGACGGCTCCTCGAGTCTTGGCCGATTCACCGCATCTGGCCGTCGCAGTCCGTCCCGGCGATTCAGAAACCTTGGGCCGAACGGCCGATCTTCAATTGGAACTGCTCCCGGGAAGCCTTCGCCTGGCCGGAATCGCCGGATTCGTTGAGATCCCCTGGCCCACGACCGCCGACCTTCCGCTCGGACGGCTCCAGGCCCGAGCCGCTTGGGAAGCATGGCGGCGCCCGGTCCTCGCCGCGCTGATCATCACCGCTGCGGCGGCCATGACTGTGGTGTGGAGCGCATTGGCCCTCACCCTGACCGTGCCACTGCGCATCATGGCCTTTGTCTTGCAACGGCACATCACTCTCGGCGGATGCTGGCGACTGAGCGTGGCTGCCTGCATGAGC
>CAMATE010000005.1 GCA_945861075.1 Akkermansia muciniphila | reverse complement strand
CGAATGATGGCCCGGGCGAGGATGAGCCGGCTGCGCTGGGAGTTGGTCAGCGGGTGCCCTCCGGGACTGAGCACGGTTTCGAGTCCGTCATTCATGCGGTGCACGACTCCCAGGAGTCCAACGCATTCGAGGGCCCGGTTCACGGCGTCGATGTCGATATCGGGCCGACCGAGTCGGACATTTTCGAGAATGGTTCCTTGGACGATGTCTTGACCTCGGACCAAGAAAACCTGCCGGCGGAGTTCGCCCAATTGCCATAGCCGAAGATCGATACCGTTGAGCAGAACCTGCCCCGTGCCGGGTTCCCTCAGGCCGGCAAGAAGATCGAGCAAAGCGCTTCCACCCAAACCGCCGGGACTCACGATGCCCAGGGTCGAACCGGGCGCGATGTCGAGGTTCTGGTCTTGCAGAACTGGTAGACCATCGGCGGATGCGTAACTCACCCCCCGAACCTGCACTCGCAGTCCGCTTTCCGTGACCGCAGGTTTCTCTCCGCTCTCTCGTTCAATGGGTAAGTCCACCAAGTAACCCAACTTGTCCACCGCGGCCATGGCGTCGTACCAGCTTTCCAGGTGTTTCCCGAGTTTGGACATGGCTGCCACGATGGAGGCGACGATGAGTTCGCTGGCCACCAATTGACCGAGAGTCAGTTCCGCCCGAAGGACCAACCAACCGCCGATGGACAGCAACGCGGCGCTGGCGATGGCTTGAAGCCCCAGCAGGGAAATGACTTGGCCGAGCAAGATTCGGAAGTGGGATTTGCGCGCCTTCAGGTAATCCAGTGCGAGGCGATCCGCCCGCGAGCAGGCCATCTCGGCAGCGCCGCTGACCCGGAAGAGCAGAGGGAACATGGCGATTTGTTCCAACCAACCCACCACTGCGTGTTTGGCATAGGATTCGTCGATGCTGGTTCGGACAGCCCTCTTTCCAGGCAAGAAGATCACGAGTACGAGCAGGACCAGCAGGATGGCCGCGAAGATCAGAAGCAAGGGATGATAGAACCCCAGCACCACCAATCCAATGAGGGTGCTGAAGATGACGTTGATGCCATCGAGCAGCAGACCGGAGGCACTCTTCTGAACCGTGACCACATCGAAGAACCGATTGACCAGCTCTGGGCCTTGGTGGGCCTCAAGCACCTCCAACGGCACCCGTGGGAGGCGAAAAGCCAAGTCGGCCGTCAGTCGGACAAAGATTCGGCGCTGGATCAACTCCATGGCGTATTCCTGCCCCGCTCGGAGGATTCCGAGCATTCCGAGCAGGAACATCAGGAAAACGGCCAAGACGATGAGGGCCTGGACGTAGACCGGTTGTTCGCTGCCGAAGGCGAAATTGTTGACCACTGCGTCGGCCGTCAGCGGGGTCGCCAAATAGAGGATCCCAGAAATGATCGACAAAACCAGGATGATGCGGATTTCCTGCGCCTCCGGTCGAAGCAGTGCCAGGAATCTCAGAAACGGTGTTGGATGCGAGGGCGATCCCGCGGAATGGCGGTTCCCGGTGTGCGCGGGAATTGGATGGTTGGAGCCCATGACGGAATTAGAATTTTTATAATCCACATCCGAAATAAATCAAATCGACGCTTCAGAAACCGCGCGCCACTGGCCCGGTGGCAGATCCCCCAAGTCGAGTGCTCCAAATCGGCTGCGGTGGAGCGACTCCACGCGGAAACCCTGACTGGCAAACATACGCCGGACTTGATGGTAGCGACCTTCGATCAGGTCTAGGCTGGCGGTCCGGGTTCCCGTGAGAGTCAAGGTGGCGGGGAGGCAGGGATCGGACTCATCGGGCAAGCGCAGGGTGCCGGAGGCGAACAAGGGAATGAGTTCCGGAGTCAGATCCTGATCCACCAACACCTCGTAGCGTTTGGTGACCTTGTGTCGGGGTGAGGTCCAGCGTTGTACGAGTTCTCCCCGGTCGGTGATGAGCAACAGCCCAGTGGTTTCCTTGTCCAGACGCCCAACACTCGTGATGGGCGGATTGCGACGGCTCCAGCGTTCCGGGAGCAGAGAAAACACGTTGGCTCCTTCCCGTTCGTCCCGCGAGCACACCAGACCCGCCGGTTTGTGCAGCATTACCAGAATTCCCTCCGGATGATCCACGGGTTCTCCGTCGATGCGAAGGTCTGCCAGCAACACCTTCTCCGAGGGGTCCTTGGCGATGAGGTCTCCGATGCGCACCCGACCGGCCTTCAACCAGCCCCGAGATTCACCCCGGCTGCAGTAGCCGTGGCGGGAGAGCATTTGATCGATACGGAAGCGCGTCATGAGAATCCATTGTAGCCATCCGACCGGCTGGCGACGACGCGAAATTCCTCGGCCAACGAGATCCACCCGAAACCGGTTCGGCCTTCCGTTGCTGGATTGGAGGTCTATCCTCGCCGCCCATGACACGACATTGCCATCGCTGTGGCTGGCTCTGGACCCTTCGGGATGCCCCGGGTCGCAGTGAGAGTTGCCCCCAGTGTCGGGCTGACTTGAGGGTGTGCCTCAACTGCAAGTTTCACGATCGACAGGCGGCTTATCAGTGCCGCGAGCGTCGGGCAGAACCTGTTTCTGAAAAGGATGCGGCCAATTTCTGCGAATACTTCGACTTCCAGGTGCGGGAATGGCGAGGCGCTGCGGGTTCCGGTGGATCGCGGGAGGATCAGGCGCGGGCCGAGTTGAAGCGGTTGTTCGGTGACGATTGAGCTCCACGGGGGTCACTCGCCGCGCAAGGCTGCCAGGAGTTCGCCTCGGCACGCCTGGCGCGTGGCCATCCAAGTCCAGAGCACGCCATTGACGAAGACCACTCCCAGAATCCAACCCAGCGACACCCAGGGAAGTCCCTGAGGATTCACTCGCCAGATCGGGGCTGTGGCCAACACCGACGCAGTGATGCCGAACAGCATGCCGAGCGTGAGCAATCGGAGGTGTTCGGACAGGATCATAGCTTGGATTTGCGATTTCTGGAATCCCACGGCCGCCATCAAGGCGAGTTCACTGCGGCGCTCGAGGACATTGCGTTGGACCACCAGGCCCAGACCCACGCTTCCCAGGAGCAAACCCAGACCTCCCAACCACTGGAAGGTGTTCAGGTAGGTGTTTTGGACGGCATTGAAGCGGTTCAACCGGTCCACCGTGGTCGTGGTTTCCAAGCCGAGATCGGTCAGGCCACGGGTCAAGGCCTCAGCGATGGGTTTCTCGTCGCCTTCGGTGTCGATGAGGAAGGATCGGTAGCCGTTCTCACCCGGGAAACGGCGAACAAACTCCGCTTCCGAGATCAGTAGTTGCCCCTGCAGGATGGAGTTGGCCACGGCCCCCACCAGACGCACTTGGAACGGATTCCCTCGTTCATCCACGTAGTCCAGAACATCACCGATGTTTTTGCCCAAAGCCCATTGGATGGAATTGGCGTCTCCAATGGCGGGGATGGGAGCATTGTTGGTGGCAGTTGGTACGAGGCTCATCCAAGGACGATCACTGGGCATTCCGGAAGCCAGCGATTGGAAGGTGAATGCCTTTCGATCGGCGAGGGACTCGGGTCGAACACCGAGCAGTCGGGGGCGTTGGGCCCGGTTCAGGTTGAGGCAACTGGCGTCATCGCCCTCTCGGACTCGCATGGGGACCACTGACATGCCTGTCAGGCGTTTGGGGTCCAGCCCGAGCCGTTCCTGCCCCCGGATGGAATTGAGATCCTCGTTGACGGGCAAAGAAGAAACCGCCCAGAGGCTGAATCCTCCGGTACCGGAACTGCGTTGGCGCGAATCCCGGGAAGCGTCGAGACGATTGGCGGCCACGGCAACGATCAGGAACACGGCCACGGCCAGCAGGCTGACGACCGCTGCAGAGCGTTTGGGTTGGCGGTGCGGCGCGCGCGAAGTGAGTTCCGAGCGGGTGGTGGCCGCAGCGTTGGTTCGGCTCCCCAGCAACTGCCGGCGATAGAACATCAGGGTGCTTCCTAGGAACAAGGCGCCGGCTCCGAAGAAATAACCTGGCTGCAGTGCCGGATCGGCTTTCAATCCGATGCCGACGAGTGCCGTTGTTGCGAGCAGTGCCAGACTGGGCAACAACACGGTGGCCGACTGTCCCACACCCGAGCCAATGGATGCTCCGTCATTGAGCAGTTCTCGCGGACTCCGCATCACCAGTTGCTTCAGGGCTCGGCGTTGGGTCCAGCCGACCATGAGCACTGCCGCGAGCCACCCGCCGGCGATGGAGGCCAGGGCGGGGTGAAAGTCCAATGAGGCTCCGGCCACGGCGTCCTTCCACAACGTGTTTAACCCCACCAGAACGACTTTCCCATAAAGGAGGCCTCCGCCGCAGCCCAATGCGGATCCCAGTGCCGCTAGGTAAAGTCCTTCCCTGAAAAAGAGCTGCGAGGTGGCCTTTGGGGTCCAGCCCAGGGCCAGCAAGGTGCCGATCTCTTGAACACGACGTTCCATGCCAAAGCGGAAGACCAAGTTCAGCAGCAGGAGCGCGGACACGATGAGGAAGAAGCTGAATCCGATGAACAGCCCGCCGAAATCCTGACCACCCCGTGCTGCGGCCAGAGCAGACGGTGAGAGCGGTTGGAATCGCAGCCCGAGATCCGCTGGCGTGATCTTTTGTCGCAGTTCTTGCGAGAGGCCGTTGACCAGAGTTCGAGCTTCCCAAAAATCGCCCTGAAACCAGCGGATACTGGTGGCGTTTCCGAAACGGTTGGCCCACATCCGTCGCCCGGCTGCCAGGGTGATGAAGGCCTTGGGCGTTCCACGCCATTGCTTCCAGTAGGCCTCGTCCTTGTCCCGGATTTGTCGGGTCAATTCGAAGCCGGCATCCCAATCCTGGGTGCTTTCCGCTTTTGATAGGCCAGGGAATTCCGGCATCAGGGACCGGTCGCCATGGAATCCCTGCAAAGGAACCATGCCACGCACGCGGAACCGATTGGTTTCCTCGATGAGGCGAGCACCGGTGTCTACCCGGTAGGACAGTACCGAAACCCAGTCACCGGCTTTGAGGGCCAGATCCTCTGCAAGCCAAGAGTTGATCAGGATTTCATCGTCAGCCATTCCGTCCGGGGTGAATGGAGCACCGGCGGCTGTCACCATGGAGTACGGTGCCGATCGAGCGCCCGCTTCGATGGCGTTGGCCAAGTAAGTCAGGATTGGAACTGGTTTGGGGAGGCCCGGATTCAATTGGCCCAACACATCGGAAACCGCTGGATCCAAGAAGATGCGACGACTGACCAGTTCGACTTGAGCGGGTGGAGGTGTGGTCGTGCGAGCGGGAGGAGCAATGGGGCGAACCTCCAGTTCTGCATCCGCCAAACTGAAGCCCGCCGATACTCGCGCGGACAATGCTTGGGGGTCGGTGGTCAGGGGTGACGCACCCAGTAACGCCAAGTTGGCTCGCTCTCCGAGGCCGGCCGCCTTCGCCAGAACGCCGTGAGGCAGGAAGAGGTTGAACGGCGGTAATGAACCGGCCGTGGTGGAAAAGTCGCCCCATTCGGCCGCGGTCAGAATGTGTCCGACCCGGATGCGCAGAGCCACGCTGGCTCCATCCCGGGGAGTGATGACCGCATCCTGAGACAGGGCCGAAGGTTTGTGGATGCGCACCACCAGGTCATCCCCCACGCGGACGGAGAGGTGGTGTGCCAGAGAAGCGTTGAGAGCGACCGAGTCGTCGTTCCAGGAGGGGATTGAGCCCAAGCCAGGCACCAACGACCAGAAAGTCCCTGGAACGCCGTAAATTTGGACCTGATTCGCACGCGCCGCCCCATCCTGCCGAGAAACGACGCCGGGAAGCCGCAACGCATAGGATGCCAGCGTGTTCGTGAGCCCAATACCGGCAGGTCCTCCCGGTCGCGCGACAAAGAACCGGTCACCGCCGTCCAAGATGAATTCGGCTTTTCCGATGCGGTCCAGCGCTCGGCGTCTGAGGGTTTCTCGGACTGAATCGCCCACGGTGAGGGCGCCGATCAACACGGTGGCCGCCACCGCGGCCGCCAAGACGACGCCGATGTGATGCCGTGCATGGAAGGCCAAGCTTCGCCACCGCAGCAGTGCAGGGGACATCTTCATGGTTTTCGAAACCGTCGCGGACACGGGACTACTAAAGCGGTGATCGTCGATCCCTGCAATTGTTGGGCGCACCGGTTTGAGTTGGGATCGCTGTCAGCGTGGATCTGGATCGGGTCTTCAGACAGTGGGTCTAGGGTCCCAGCCTGCGGTTCGATCAATTTCTGTCTTTCCGACTGCGGCGGGATTGCAGCGTGGCCAAAAAAAGTCAAAACTCATCGCATTGGTTTTCCGCTCCGGTTCGTCATCTTGGGCGAGCCGACGATAAACGACTGACTGCACCGACCTCATGACCCTTTCACTCGGGATACTTGCTGCCGCCCAGAGCGGTACAGACCTCGGCTTCATCTGGAATAAGGCCACACCCGAGGCCAAGGTGATCATTGTCATTCTGGCCATTCTTTCGATCGGGGCTTGGTCGATGATGATCCAGAAGTTTTTCCAGATGCGTCGGGCCGCCAAGTACAATAGTTTTTTCGAGGCCGAATTCCGACAGCAAGACGGTGTC
Organism: Akkermansia muciniphila; assembly: GCA_945861075.1. Taxonomy (GTDB): domain Bacteria; phylum Verrucomicrobiota; class Verrucomicrobiia; order Limisphaerales; family UBA9464; genus SXXZ01. The sequence continues at coordinate 22,793 of CAMATE010000005.1, read as the reverse complement.
ATGGGCATCTTTGATCGGCGCCTCCCGGTCGAAGGTTGCCCCATGTTCTCGGTGTACACCGACGGATGCACCGATCTCGAAGCTCGCCTGCGTATTCCCGACGGTTCCCGTCGCACTCGCCTGTCGATCAAGAGCATCGAGCATGTCAAACGACAGGTCGAAGGAGCCGTGGCCCGGGAGTCGCTGCGGCTCGAATCGGGTCTCATTCTGCTGGCCATCGCTGTCAGCGGTGGGCCCTTCATGGGATTGTTGGGCACGGTCTGGGGCGTGATGGACACCTTCGGAGGCATTGCCAAGGCGGGGCGCGCGGATTTGACGGCCATGGCGCCGGGTGTGGCGGCTGCCTTGGTGACCACGGTCGCGGGCCTGCTGGTGGCGATCCCGTCGATGTTCGGTTACAACTACTTGGTGCACACGCTCCGGGTGTTGACCGTGGAGTTGGACAATTTCGCCCAGACGCTGGCCTCCAAGATGGAGACCGAGTTCCTGCCCGACGATGAGTGACCCGGATCTCCAGTCCCTACCGACACGGACTTCGGAGCTTTCCCAGTCCGGCCGGGGTGTTTTGTGCCCAGACTGTGATCACCTCAATCCCGCCGATCGGGAAACCTGCAAGTATTGCTCCAAGCCCTTGTTCGTGGCCTGCGCCGGGTGCTCGACGACCAATGAACGGGTGCTTTCGCAATGCCGGAAGTGCGGTCAATCCCTCCAAAAAGGGTTTCTGTCCGGACTTTTGGGAGGTTCTGCGGAAGACGCCTCAGAGCCTTCCCGCTGGGATGGGGCTCCAACAGGCCCCATGGGGAAGGGGATCTTGTGCTGCAAGTGTGAGCATCTGAATCCCACGGGTCTCGAACAGTGTGAGCGCTGCAGTCAGTCTCTCTTCATCGACTGCCCCAAGTGCCAAAAGCGCAACGCGCGGGTGCTCATGCACTGCGTCTCCTGCCGTGGGCGTTTGCATCAAAAATCAAGCCATGGGAGGTCTCATTCGGAGGGCAAATCCCCGGCATCGGAGCGGGCCGCTATTCCCGTGCCCGTATCGACTGGGCCTATCGTTTGTGCGAAGTGCACCCACCCTAATCCCCCGGGCGTGCAGCGCTGTGAGCAATGTCGAGGGCACTTGTTCGTGGTCTGCCGTGACTGCAACACCACCAATGCGCGTTCCGAGCCCCGGTGTTTGAAGTGCAACCGGAGATTGCACCGCTCCATCAATGAGCGATTGGATCCGCTGGGAGCCAAAGCCGTCTCGATGAAATGGTTCTACGCCATGGCGGCCATCCTGCTTTTGGCATTGGCGGGTTTCATCCTTGTTCAGTTCTCAGGCCTTCGGATTTTCGAATAATCATGCGCCGTTTTTCCCAACGCAATTCGCTGGTGACGCTCAACGAGATCAACGTCACCCCATTGCTGGACTTGGCGTTCGTGCTGTTGATTATTTTCATCATCACCACGCCGGCTTTGGAACCTGGCATTAGTATGAAGCTGCCGGTGGGAGGCGATGCTCGTACCCGTCCCGACACCAACAACGAGGCCAATGTGAACGGTCTGGCCGAGGGTCGGTACACGTTTTCTCGCACGGGCACCCGTGTGCTGAGCGAGCGTGAGTTGGAGAGCGAACTCTTGAAGGCCTATCGCCAAAACCCGAATCTCGTACTCGTGTTGAGGGTTGAAGGTTCAGCCCCTTCGCAAGTGCTGGTGAGTCTTTTGGACATCGCCGGCCGCAATGGCCTGACCCGTTATCGGATCGGAACCCAGCTTCCCAAGCGGCGATGATCTCCCCGAACTCCAAGTACTTGCTGACTTCCGTGGGCGTTCACGCTGCTGCGGTCGGTTTGCTGCTCTTCGCACCGGTCTTGTCGTCGCGGACGGTTCAGGACACTCCGAGCCCCATCCTGGAGATCATTCCCGACAACTTACGGTTGACCGACGGCAACACCATCGGGGGCGGCAATCCCCTTGCCCAGCCGCCCAAAGGGGGGCCGCAGCAGTCCGCTCCGCCTCAACCTCCGGTTCAGGAGCCTCCGCCGCCCACCCCGCCGCCGAAGGTTCCCCCAATCAAGACCCCTCCTCCCGAGCCAACGAAGGTGGAGGAAGCTCCTCCCGAGCCGACCAAAACCGAGGAGACTCCGCCCAAAAAGAACTTGGCCACCGAGATTCAACGGAGCGCGCCCAATGCCCCGAAGGCTCAGGACGTGGATCCCACCCTGTCGACCAAGAAGCAGAAGGCCTCCAAGACCGACTTCCAGTTGGCCGAAGCCCCCAAGAAGCGCTCCAAGAAAGACATCGAGGCCGAACGCAAGGCGACCGAAGCCGCGGCTGACGCCCAGGAGGCCCGTGAAGCCCGGGAACACCAGGCGCGTGTGGCAGCCGCTCGGGATGCCTGGAATCGGGCTCAGCAAGCCCGGGCTGATGCGGTCCGGGGCGTGGCCTCGAACTTGGGAAAGAATTTGTCGGGGTCGACTTCGTTTGAAATGCCCGGTCCGGGAGGTGCGGCTTATGCGCCCTATGGTTCGTACTTGATGGCTTTCTACAAACTGCGTTGGAAGAAACCCACGACCCTCAATGTGGATCACGGCGAGGTGGAGGCGGAGATCACCGTCCAGCGCAATGGTCGGGTTTCGGCCTTCAAATTAATCAATCCTTCGGGCATCCGAGCCTTGGATGACTCGGTTCGTGAAGTCCTCGAGCGGAACCGCGATTTGCGACCGCTGCCCGATGGAACCACCGACACGGAGCGCCGCATCACCATTCGCTTTGATTTGTCCGCTGCCTCTCCCACCTGATTTTTCAACCCACGGTTTGATCTGAACTGCTGATTCATTCCCCGATATGCTCCGCCACCCGTTCATTGCCCTCCTCACGGCTCTGGGGATTTCCCTGAGCGCCTTCTCGGCCGAAGTCGTCGTCAGCGACGTCACCAGCCGTGCCATTCCCATCAATGTCTCAGGCTATTCCGGGGATGCGAAGAGCGTCCTCGAATTCGACTTGTATGTCGCCGGGTTCGATCTGGTCGCTGCCGCGCAAGCGCAGTATTCGCTCAATGGCAAATCGGGAGCCGGATTGGAAGGGGTGTTGGCCGACGTGAACAACAAGGCCACCTTGTTCAATCGATCGTATCCGGGCGGATCGCCCCGCGCTCAAGCCCACGCCTTGGCGGATGACGTGGTTCAGGCCATCACTGGTCGCAAGGGTGTCTCCCGCACCAAGTTGGTTTTCAAGGTCCAGAAAGACCGCATCAGCGAGGTCTATGCCAGCGACTTCGATGGGGCCAATCCGGTCCAATTAACGGCCGACGGTAGCATCGTTGCGGCACCAGCCTGGCGACCGGGGCGCAAATCCATCGTCTACACCAGCTATCGGGCGGGCAATGCGGACATTTTTTCGCAGGACCTGACTTCGGGCAACCGGAAGGCTTTGGTTCGGTTCTCTGGCTCCAACATCAGTCCGGCTCCGTCTCCAGATGGTTCCAAGCTGGCCATGATCCTCAGCAAGGCTGGAAGCCCCGACTTGTGGGTGAGCGATGCCGAAGGTGGGAATCCTCATCGATTAACCACAACGGTCGCCGATGAGTCTTCACCCTGCTGGTCGCCGGATGGGGCCACCTTGTGTGTGGTGTCCCGCGAGAGCGGTTTCCCTCAATTGTACACGGTTCCTGCCGGCGGCGGCACGATGCGTCGACTGACCACCGCCGGGGTGCGTAATACCACCGAGCCGGATTGGTCGCCGGACGGCAAGTGGATCGCCTTCACTCGTTCCCGGGGGGATTATTTCGACATTTGCATCGTTCCGGCCGCTGGTGGCGATGCCAAGGTCATCACTGAAGGAGAGGATCCTTCTTGGGCCCCCAACTCCCGAACCCTGATTTTCGCGCGCCGGACCAGCAAGTTTGGCCCTCGCAAACTGTCGCTGCTTGACTGGCCGACGGGCCACGTCAAGGATATCGCACAAGTCGCGGGCAGCAGCTCCCAGCCCAGCTGGAGCCGATGATGCCCGGCCCAACGAGCCACTCTCAGATTTCCAGAATCCAGCCTTTCTCAATAACACCAATGAAGCCGTTTTCCAAATTGGGTTCCCTCGCACTCGTGGTGATCCTCTCCCTCGCAGCCGGATGCAAAAAGGGGCAGAAGAACTACACTCCTTTGCCGGGTTACTCGGGCACCCCGGGAGCCTCGTCAGGCCTCGGTAAGGGCCAACCCATTTTGCCGCCGGCCCGACCGCTGACGGGTGATGGCGCGGGTGCCAACGGCGCGGAAGCCGCAACGGGTGTCAACAACCCCGACGGGGTCAACGGTCAACCGTCCCGCGAAGAGATCGAGGGCATGCTGGCCAATCGTGAGCAATTCAAGGCCAATACCGTTTACTTTGATTACGACAAGTCCGCGGTGAAGGCCGACGGCAAGGCCAATGTGCAAGCGGTGGCTTCCTACCTCAAGGCCCACTCCGACAACAAGGTGGCCATCGAAGGTCATTGCGACGAGCGCGGCACCGAAGAGTACAACCGCTCGCTGGGTGAGAGGCGTGCGCTGTCGGCCCGCGATGCGTTGATCACTCTGGGCATCGGTGCCGATCGCGTGGTGACCCGCAGCTTCGGCGAAGACAAGCCTGCTGAACTCGGTCACGACGAGGCCGCTTGGGGCAAGAATCGCCGCGGCGAATTCATCTTGCTCACCCCGCCTCCGGCCGGTGGTCTTCGCTAATCGATTCTCGACGGGTTAAACGACAAAAACCCCGCCGTTTGGCGGGGTTTTTTGTTGGCTTGGAATCCACAGGAAACGATGGGTTTCGCCCGTGTAGTGGGCCTGGGCCGTCAGGCTCCGAACAGTCTGCTCAAGGCCACCGCACCGATGTTGATGCGGTGGGCTTGAACGAAGCAGTGACCGAAACACGGGCCCGGTGGCTCATGGGCGGCCATGGCCCACCGGTTGCCGACGTTGTTTGAGTGTCAGACGCAGACGCCGTAGCGCTTCTCAGGGTTGACCCCGAGTTTCTCGATAGCTTCCGCCACCACGCTCTTCGGCAAGGCGCCATCCGAGGCTAATTTGTAAAGACAACCAATGGCGGTGCATTCACCATCAATCTCGAAGAAGCGCCGGAGAACCGGTCGGACTTCGCTGCGTCCGAAGCCATCGCAACCGAGGGTCATGAGGCCACCCGGAATCCACGGAGCGATTTGGTCGGCGACGAGCTTGAGGTTGTCGGTGACGGCGATCCACGGTCCCGATTGCCCTTCGACGGTTTGCTCGAGGTAGCTCTTTCGGGGTGTTTCCGTCGGGTGAAGCATATTCCAGCGTTTGGCAGCCTGGGCCTCCGAGCGGAGTCGCTTGAAGCTGGTCACGCTCCAGACATCGGCGCTGACGCCGTAGGCCTCGAGCAGCTCCTGAGCCTTGAGGGCCTGTTGCAGAATGGCTCCGGAACCGAGCAACTGGACCTTGTGCTTCAAGCCCGCCTTGCCCGGCTTGAACTTGTACATGCCGTTGAGGATGCCTTCCACCACGCCCGGATCGTTGGGGATCGGCGGGTGGGCGTAGTCTTCATTGTGAACCGAGATGTAGTAGAAAACATCCTCGCCGTCGGCATACATGCGCTTCATGCCATCGCACACGATGACCGCCAGTTCGTAGCCGAAGGCCGGCTCGTAAGAGTAGAGGTTCGGCACCGAGGCGGCGATGAGGTGGCTGTGGGCATCCTGATGCTGGAGACCTTCGCCATTGAGGGTCGTGCGGCCCGAGGTCGCGCCAATCATGAATCCGCGGCAGCGCGAGTCGCCCGCCAGCCAAACCTGATCGCCCACCCGCTGGAACCCGAACATCGAGTAGTAGATGTAGAAGGGGATGGTCGGCACGCCGTAGGTGACGTTGGCCGTGCCGGCAGCGATGAAGTCGGCCATGGAGCCGGCCTCGTTGATGCCCTCTTCGAGGAGTTGGCCGTCCTTCTTCTCGATGTAGGGCGTGTTGGCGTTGTCCTCGGTCTTGGTGCCCGGATTGTAGAGCTGGCCGCGGGAGCTGTAGATGCCCACCTGACCAAAGAGACCTTCCATGCCGAAGGTGCGGGCCTCATCGGGCACGATGGGCACGATGAACTTGCCGATGTTTTTGTCGCGGAGCAGCGAGCCCAGCAGCAGCACATAAGCCTTGGTCGTGGAGGCTGAAGACAGAGCCGTTGCCTGGACCACGTTGCGCAGACCGTCGTCGGTGTGCAGCGGGGTGACCAGTTTCTGGGCGCGGTCGATCCGAATGGGGTTGAAGCCATGCAGGTCCTTGCGCCGGTCGAGCAGGTATTGAACCTCGGCGCTGTCTTGCGGCGGACGGTAGAAGGGGAGTTCGGCGATGACCTCGTCTTCCAGCGGAATGGAAAAACGCTCGCGGAAGTGGCGGATGTCGCGCTCGGCCAGCTTCTTGAGGCCGTGGGTGGGGTTCTTGCCTTCACCGGCTTCGCCGGTGCCGTAGCCCTTGACCGTCTTGGCCAGGATGACCGTGGGACGACCATTGCGCTGGGTGGCCTTGCGGTAAGCCGCATACACCTTGAGCGGATCATGGCCGCCGCGGGTGAGCTTCTTGAGTTGGGCGTCGCTGAGGTGACTCACCAAGTCGAGCAGCGCCGGGTATTTCCCGAAGAAGTTCTTCCGGATGTAGGCGCCGCTCTCGACCACGTACTGCTGGTATTCGCCATCGACGACCTCGTCCATGCGCTTGGCCAAGAGCCCCGTCGTATCGCGGGCCAGCAAATCATCCCAGTCGCTGCCCCAAACCACCTTGATGACATTCCAGCCGGCACCGCGGAACTGGCCTTCGAGGTCTTGGATGATCTTGCCATTGCCGCGCACCGGACCGTCGAGGCGCTGCAAGTTGCAGTTGATGACCCAGACGAGGTTGTCGAGGTGCTCGCGACCGGCCATGCCAATGGCTCCGTGCGTTTCCGGTTCATCCGACTCGCCGTCACCGATGAAGGCCCAGACCATGGGATCGTGGTCTTGCGGCACCAGTTTGCGCGCCTGCAAGTAGCGGCTGAAGCGCGCCTGGTAGATGGAGTGGATGGGGCCGAGGCCCATCGAAACCGTCGGGAAAATCCAGAAATCCGGCATCAGGAACGGATGCGGATAGGAGCTGAGACCCGGATGGTCTTGCAGTTCCTGGCGGAAATTCTTCAGGTGCTGGTCATTGAGACGGTACTCCAGATAAGCGCGGGAATAGTTGCCCGGCGAGGCATGCCCCTGGAAGTAGATCATGTCGGCCGTCTTGCCGTCGGCACCGCCGCGGAAGAAGTGGTTGTAGCCCACTTCGTACAGCGTCGCCAGCGAGGCGAAGGTCGCGATGTGCCCGCCCACGTTGGTGGTCTTGTTGGCCTTGGCGACCATGGCCATGGCATTCCAGCGCACATGGGCCCGGATCAACCGCTCCATCTCGAGGTCGCCGGGGTACTCCGGTTGTTCTTCGGGCGGGATGGTGTTGAGGTACGGCGTCGTGGTGACGTCGGGCACTTCATAGCCTTGTTGGCGTAGCCCTTGGATCACGCCGGCGACGAGCTGCCTGGCTTCTTGCGGGGACTTGCCTTCCAGCACCAGTCGCAGGAGATCCTCCACCGTGGCACGATGCCGGTCGGAGGCGGTCAGCGGACGGCCAGAGGCAGTACTTTCGGTGCGCCCGTTGACCGGGGTGGCCGAACCATGGTTGGAACCAGAGGTATTCAAGACTCAATTGCCGAGGCCTAAGCCGCGGAAGCCCTAAGGTATTCAAAAGGCCTGCCCTGCCAAGCGCAGGGTTGGCCGTTTCAATCGAACGAATGCTGAGAAGAAGCGGGGTGCCGCGGCATCGAACCGGCCTCTTCGAAGAAACTTTGGGTTTCGATGCCTCGGCCGACTCAGTGGACTGCGCCAACTAAGCGGGCTGCGTCGGTGCCGGAATCACGTCCGTCCCCAAATAGGGGCGGAGTGGTTCGGGTATCCGAACGCTGCCATCGGCTTGCTGGTGGGTTTCCACCAACGCCACAAAGAGGCGCGCCAGAGCGGTGCCTGAACCATTGAGCAAATGTGGGAAAAGATTCTGCCCATCGGATTCCCGTTTGAATCGCAGGTTCATGCGGCGGGATTGGTAATCCTCGCAGTTGGAGCAGCTGGAGACTTCCAAGAACGTGCCCTGTCCCGGAGCCCACACTTCAATGTCGTAGGTCTTGGCGGAGGCGAAGCCCATGTCTCCAGTGCAGAGGTTGATGACCCGGTAATGCAACCCGAGGCGTTGGAGGACCGTCTCGGCGTTCTGCACCATCTTCTCCAGTTCTTCATAACCGTGGTCTGGGTGAACCACCTTGATGAGCTCCACCTTGTCGAATTGGTGAACCCGAATCATACCGCGAGTCCCCAATCCGGCAGCGCCCGCCTCGGCCCGGAAACACGGCGAGTAAGCGCAATAGCGAACCGGCAATTGTTTTTCGGCGAGAATTTCCTCGCGGTGGATGTTCGCGACCGGAGCCTCCGCTGTCGGCAGTAGGTAGAGTTTCCCGAGGGTCGAGGCGTCGAGGCCTTCCTGCACGGCGTAAGCCTGATCGCGGAACTTCGGGAACTGGCCGACACCAATCATGCAGTGTTCGCCAACGATGTACGGCGGAGCCACTTCGGTGTAGCCGTGCTCGCTCAAGTGGAGGTCGAGCAGGAAGTTGATCAAGGCCCGTTCCAATCGAGCACCCCAGCCCGTGTAGAGCAGGAAGCCGGATCCGCTGAGTTTGGCACCCCGGGCGAAGTCGATGAGTTTGAGCTTCTCGCAAAGCTCCACGTGGTTCAGCGCCTTGAAATCGAACGAGGCTTTTTGCCCATGCACACGGATCTCCGGATTGTCCTCGGCATCCTTGCCCAACGCCACGCTGGCGTGGGGGAGATTGGGGATCATCAGCAACAGGGCATCTCGTGCGGCCTCCGATTGGGCCGCTGTCTTGTCGAGTTCGGTGATCCGGTCTCCGAGCGCACGCACTTCCGCCTTTTTGGCTTCGGCTTCCTCGAGGCGCTTCTGTCCGATGAGTCCACCGATTTCCTTGGAGGCGCTGTTGCGGCGTGCCTTGAGCTGTTCGGCTTCGGCCAGAGCGGACCGGCGCGACTCATCCAGAGCCAGGATTTCGGTCACCTTCGCTTCGTCTCCGGCGTTCCTTGTGGCCAATCGCTCCCGGACAAACTCGGTCCGATCGCGCAACAACTTCATGTCGAGCATGGTGGCAGGGTACGAAAGCCGAGCCGGGAAGGAGAACGGAATTTCTTGGACGATTCACCCTCGGTGTAGGGTTCGCCACGACCGGGTGGGAATGCCTCGATGTGCCTTGTTTTTGATTCAGCACCTCTGCCTACCCAACGGTTTGGGAGAATCCACAGGCAAGACGTCAGATCAATCCGTGCGGTAGCGATCGAAGGTGCTGAGGGCTTGAGCGGTGTGTACCCGAAATTGGCTGCCTAAAAATCCGGTCCCAGGGGACCTCTGTCGCCAGTAGAGGATGCTCGTTTTGATCTCACTCAGGTCGCGACAGCGGGAAATGTCCTTCACCACCTCGCGGTAAAGATCACGGAAGGGGCCACACCCAGGCGACAACAACGTGCTCCAGAAGCGCTGTGAAGGGGTTTGAAGCTCGCGCGCGAGAATTTTCAGCGCAGCGTCTGAGTCGCAGCTGTGCTTCTCAGCAACCCGTTGCGCGAACGATTTGGTTAGAGATTGAGACATAGAGTTCACCAGCGGCTCGTCCAGACTCAACAGGCTTTCTTCTCAGCCATCTCAGAATTTGGGTGGGCTATCCGGGATTCCCCGACCTGCTCAACCGCTGACATCCGGAAATATATTACAGTGCTTTGTTTTTTGATGCATTAAAATAATCATTGCAACTCGATAGAATAAAAAAGAGCCGTCGCCCGTTACAAAAATTCAGAGGGTTTGTAACAGATTTGTGTGCAGTAAATCAGTGAAACTCCAGACTTGAAACTCGATCTGATTTATTGATCGCTTGGTCAATCGCTATGGATCAGGAAGCTCCTTCTCATCCCCCCATTCCTCCTCCATTCGTCAATGCTTCGTCGCCCAGGCGCAAGCGCTCTGGATGGGTGCAGCGCTTCAAACGGTGGTTCAACAAGATCCCGGACCGTTTGGCTGAACGGAAGCTCAACCCCTACCAAGTCGTGGTGATGGTACTGGTCTGCTACGCGGTCTACCGCTTCGTCATTCCGATGTTCGACCGGGATCTGGGCGGTGGTGGCGGCGGACAGGGTTGATTCGGTTGGTCAACCTGAGCGACATGGGGAGCGCGGCCCGCCACTATTAGCCTCCGGTCCTCTGCCGATTGCGCTCGGAAGCCTGTTTTGATCTTCCCAGGTTGGAATGGCTGGCGTTCACTCGCGCGTCTTTTCTGAAATGAAAATCGTACTCGCTTACTCCGGCGGCCTCGACACCTCGGTGCTGCTCTCCTGGATCAAGGACACCTACGGCAATGCCGAAATGATCGCCTTCTGTGCCAATATCGGCCAGGACGACGAACTCAAGGGTCTCGAAAAGAAGGCCAAGAAGACCGGTGCCTCCAAGATCTACATCGATGATCTTCAGGAGGAATTCGCCCAGGACTTCATCTACCCGATGCTGCGGGCTGGTGCCATCTATGAGGGACAGTACTTCCTGGGCACCAGCATTGCCCGTCCGCTCATCGCCAAGCGCATGGTCGAGATCGCCCGAGCTGAGAAGGCCGATGCCATCGCCCACGGTGCGACAGGCAAGGGCAATGACCAAGTCCGCTTCGAGTTGACGGCCGCCGCGCTGGCTCCCGAACTGGAAATCATCGCCCCCTGGCGCGACGCCCGCTACCGCAAGGACTTCCCGGGCCGTCAGGAGATGATCGATTATTGCACCGCCAAAGGGATTCCGGTTCAGGCCAGTGCCAAGAAGCCGTACTCCATGGATCGCAACCTTCTGCATATTTCCTACGAGGCGGGCATCCTGGAGGATCCTTGGTACGACTCCTTCGACCTCAAGAATCGGGACTACTTCACCACGCTGTCCGTGTTGCCGGAAGACGCGCCGGACAAGCCGGAGTACGTCACTCTCGACTTCGTGAAGGGCGACTGTGTGGCGGTCAATGGCAAGAAGCTCACCCCGCTGCAAGTCATGCGCACGCTCAACAAGATCGGTGGCAAGCATGGCGTCGGCCGTGTCGACATGGTGGAGAACCGGTTCGTGGGCATGAAGAGCCGTGGCGTCTATGAGACCCCGGGTGGCAGCATCTTGCACTACGCCCATCGCCAGATGGAGAGCCTCACCATGGACCGTGAGGTCATGCACCAGCGTGACTCCTTCATCCCGAAGTATGCGGAGCTCGTGTACAACGGATTCTGGTACGCACCCGAGCGCCTGGCACTGCAGGCCTATGTGGAAGAGAGCCAGAAGAACGTCACCGGCACCGTCCGCGTGAAGCTCTACAAGGGCGGAATGTATGTCGCGGGCCGCAAGAGCCAGTTCAGCATGTACAACCCGCACATCGCCACCATGGAGGCCGACCCGACCAAGGCCTACAATCAAGACGATGCGACCGGGTTCATCCGCTTGAACGGTTTGCGCCTGCGCGTCAATTCCACGGTCAACGGCGCGAAGAACCTTCAGGGTTAACGCTGTCGGATCACTGGGTTCACTGAGCCCGGACCGGCTGCCCACTGGACCAATCGGAAGGGAAGTTCCAGTTGGTCAGGGTGGGGTGGTCTTGGGGGCTGAGTTCCCACGAGCTCATCCATCTGTTTTCAAGGCCTCGGCGGCAGAACCCCTGCACCGAGGCCTTTTTGTTGTCCATACAGGTGTCCAGAAAGTCGTGGGCAAGGGCTGCCATTCGGTTTGGGTAAATTGCAGACAAAGGTTCCAATTGGCCGTGACGCATCGGAACGCACCCCGCCTCGGGCGTGATGCGCGCCATCAACCGCTGCAACCAATGGGTAGACAGGGCGGGTAAATCCACGGCGATCAGGAGGGTCCATCCGCTCGGTTGGCGGGAATGCGCCCAATGAAGCCCCGCCGCCACACCGGCCAGCGGACCGAGATCTGGACGAGAATCTCTCAGGAGGGGAATGCCTTCGGGTGTCGAGGGTAGGGCGGACCGGTTTTCTGGGCCCGCCGCGATGGCGATGTCTCGGAGTCCCGCCTGTTCCAGCAGTCGGATTTGGCGGAGCAACAGGGGTTGCCCTTCGGTTTCGATCCAAGCTTTGTCATGGCCCATTCGGGTGGACCGACCTCCGGCCAGGATTACGCCAGCAATTTGTTCCAGGGCAAAGGTCACTTCGCTGGAGAATTCCTCCACGATCTGCCGATGTCACCTGTCTGATGCGATGGGGGGTGCAGGACCTTGGGGTTGCGAACTGAGATCTGAACGAAGCTCCTTGCTCCGGGGCCGGGAGACGGGTTTTGCTCCGCGCATGTCTCAATTGGAAAATCAAGTGGCGGTGGTGACAGGAGCAGGTCGCGGAATCGGTCGGGCCATTGCCCTGCGCTTCGCCCAAGCCGGAGCCGATGTCGTGGTCGTTTCGCGCACCGTCGAGAACTCCGAAAAGACGGCGGCTGAAATTCGGGCATTGGGACGTAAGGCCTGGGCTTTGGCGGTGGATGTGTCGGATCCGGCTGCCATTGCCACCGCGGCTGAAACCGTTCTCCAGCAGGCGGGGCGGGTGGACATTCTGGTCAACAACGCGGGCGTCACCAAAGACGGCCTGCTCATGCGCATGAGCGAGTCCGACTGGGATACCGTGCTCAACACGAACCTTCGCGGAGCGTTCCTGTTCACCAAGGCCCTGACCCGGACGTTCCTGAAACAGCGCTCGGGCCGAATCATCAACCTGGCCAGCGTGATTGGTTTGATCGGCAATGCCGGCCAAGCCAACTACGCCGCCAGTAAGGCCGGCTTGATTGGCTTCACCAAGTCGGTGGCCAAGGAATTCGGTTCTCGGGGTGTCACCTGCAATGCGATCGCACCCGGATTCATCGAGACGGACATGACAGCCGCCCTCAACGAGGCGCAGAAGGAAGCGATCCTGAAGCAAATTCCGCTGGGTTCCCTGGGGCAAGCTTCCGACATCGCCGAAGCGGCGTTGTACTTGGCCGGGCCTGGCGGTCGCTACATCACGGGTCAGGTGCTCACCGTGGACGGCGGCATGGTGATGTGAGTTCGCCGACACCCGATTCGAGGCAGGGGGAATTGCCGCTGGCTTGGGGAGCGGTTTCGGAGTCGGCGTTGGAATCAGCGTTGAAGCCACCCTTGAACACAGCCTGTCCCGAATGGATGTCCCGGCTGAGGTCTGAGGATCGCCGGCGGGTGGCCAGCTTGGCCTGGGAGCAACGGCCACTGGTGTTCTTGGTGGATGCTCGGTCTCGATGGAACTTGGTGCGCCCGCGCCTGCCGTTGGCGGGTTTCGATGCATTGGATTTTCGGGATCAGCCGGACGGTGATTTCCAAATCATGGTGCCATCGGACACTTCTGTCCGGGAGTTGCAGCACTTGCTCGGATGTCTGAGGCAGGCCCATCCCCCTCGGGCTGTGGCCTGTGAGCGCATGGCTTGGACCGGGCGGGAATTAGCCGCTTTGGCCCGTCAGGACGACGGAGTGCCTGCATTGCTGCCTTCGCAACTTCGGTCGGCGGAGAAAAATTCCTGAACGGGCGCTTGACGGTCGGGTGTCACACGCCTAGACAGGCGCCCGAACGAGACATTTACCATGGCTGATAAAACCATCGAGCAGCGGATCAAGGACATCATCATCGAGCAACTGGGCGTGACCGCCGACCAGGTGACTCCCGAAGCCAAGTTCATTGAGGACTTGGGCGCTGACTCCCTCGACACTGTCGAGTTGGTGATGGCCCTCGAGGAGGAATTTGGTCTGGAGATCCCGGACGACGAAGCGGAGAAGCTTCAGAGCGTTGGCGACGTCATCAAGCACGTCGAGGATTCTCAGGCCAAGTAACCCTGAGCCCCCTTTCATCAGGGCAGCCCGGCCTCCGGAGCTGCCCTTTTTCATTGCGAACACTCCGTAAACAGGATTTCCCACCAAGGTTGACGCGCGCTTGTGTGTCCGCCGAAGGTGGGTAACCTGTCCCCGAACTATGTCGAATGCTTGGTCTGAACGCCGCGTGGTTGTGACCGGTCTGGGTTGTGCCTCCCCGCTGGGGCTGGATGCCGATACCGTCTGGAAAAACATCTTGGCCGGAAAATGTGGTGTCGGGCGCGTGGGCGCCTTCGATATTTCCGCCTTCGATTGCCAAATTGCTGCGGAAGTTCGCGACTTCGATCCGGTGCCGGCCTTCCCCAGTCCCAAAGAAGTGCGCCGATCCGACCGCTTCACCCACTTCGGCGTTTATGCCGGTTGGGGAGCGCTCAAGGATTCCGGGCTGAACTTGGAGGCTGAAAACCGCGACGACATCGGGGTCTACATCGGGTCCGGCATCGGCGGTTTGCACACCACCGAGGAGCAGCACAAGATTTTGTTGGCCAAGGGTCCGGGGCGGGTGAGCCCCTTCATGATCCCCATGCTGATCCTGAACATGTCCTCAGGCTTGTTCGCGCTCTACAACAACCTCCGTGGCCCGAACTTTGCCACGTGCTCGGCCTGCGCGACCAGCAACCACGCGATTGGTGAGGCCTGGTGGGCGATCAAGCGCGGAGACGCTTCGGTCATGTTCGCTGGCGGTACCGAAGCCACCGTCGTGCCTTTGGGCATGAGCGGCTTTGCGGCCATGAAGGCCATGTCCACCCGCAATGACGACCCTCAGCATGCCAGTCGCCCGTTCGATCGGGACCGCGACGGTTTCGTGATGGGTGAGGGCGCGGCGGTGCTGGTGCTCGAGGAGTTGGAGCATGCCAAGAAGCGTGGGGCCCGCATTTATTGCGAGATCATGGGCTACGGCAACACCTGCGACGCCAACCACATGACCTCGCCCGATCCCGAGGGAGCCGGTGCGGCACGGGCCATCCAGATGGGGCTCAAGCACGCTCAAATGCGCCCGGAAGAGATCGATTACGTCAATGCCCACGCCACGAGCACTCCGGTGGGTGATGTTTGTGAGACCCAGGCCATCAAGCGGGTCTTCGGAGACTATGCCCGGAAGCTGGCCATTAGTTCCACCAAGGGAGCGACCGGACACATGCTCGGTGCGGCGGGTGGTATCGAATCGCTCTTGTGCTGCAAGGCCCTCGAGGCTCAGATCGCTCCGCCGACCATCAATTTGGAGAATCCGGATCCGGCCTGTGATTTGGACTACGTGCCGCACACGCCCCGCCCGATGAAGATCAACGCCTTCCTGAACAACTCGTTCGGGTTCGGCGGCCACAATGCGATCGTCATCGGCAAGCGGTTTGTCGGTTGATCGGTTGGGAGATGGAAGGGCGCACTCCTCCGGTTGGTCTTTGTTTCCAAAGTCCAACCGGTGGTTTCCAAGGCCTGCCCCGAACACCGGGGGCTGCGTTTTGCCGCGGAGGTGTTTCAAAGCGGCCCTTCCCAGATTCTCTCCGCGCTTTCCCATTGAGCCCGCTCGGGTCAGTCTGCGTGGATGATTCCTCGATTCAGTCTGCTATTGGGGCTGTTGATGGCCGTCGGTGGTTTGCATGCGGCCGATGCTCCTCGGCTTAATGTGGTCCTGATGGTCGCGGATGACCTGGGGGCCCATGATCTGGCTTCGAGTGGTAGCCGCTTCCACGAGACACCCAATTTGGACCGATTGGCCCGGGAAGGGGTTCAGTTCACTCAGGCCTACTCCGCGTGCACGGTGTGCTCACCCACCCGCGCAGCACTCATGACCGGCAAGTACCCGGCCCGACTCAAGATCACCGATTGGATTGCCGGGCACGATGCTCCCAAAGCCAAGCTGCGTCCGCCGGCCGACTGGGTGAAGGCATTGCCCTTGTCCGAGCAAACACTCGCCGAACGGGCCAAGGCTTCAGGTCGTGCCACAGCGCATATCGGAAAATGGCACCTCGGCGGGGAAGGGCTCGGGCCGCTTCAGCAAGGCTTCGACATCAACCTCGGTGGAGACCATCGCGGCCAGCCACCTTCCTATTTTTCGCCGTACGGATTGCCGCAGCTTCCCGACGGGCCTCGGGGGGAATATCTGACCGATCGCGAGGGGGCTGAAGCGGCCGCCTTCATCCGCGGGCATCGTGATCAACCGTTCTTCCTTCAGGTGGCCTTCCATTCGGTGCATACGCCGCTTCAGGCCAAGCCGAGGCTCGTGGAAAAGTATCGCAAGAAAGCCCGAAAGGTAGGGGGTTCCCAAACCAACGCCGTCTATGCGGCGATGCTGGAGAGCTTGGACGCGGCGGTGGGGCAGGTTTTGTCCGCCCTGGATTCCAGCGGCCTCACCGATCGCACGGTCGTGGTCTTCACCTCGGACAACGGCGGGCTGGTCTTGGGACAGAATCCTCCGACTTCCAACGCACCGTTGCGATCGGGCAAGGGTTCGCCCTATGAGGGGGGTATTCGAGTGCCGCTGCTGGTCCGGTGGCCGGGAGTGGCCGTGCCCCAGGTGCGGGTGGATCAACCCGTGATCTCCATGGACATCGCCGCCACGGTGGCTGCGGCGATGTCGGGATCGTCCGCTGAAACCCTCGAAGATGGATCGAATTTGGGGCCGCTCTTGAAGGATGCCTCCGCCCGGCTTCGGCGGGATGTCATCGGCTGGCACTACCCGCATTATCATCCCGGCGGTGCCACGCCCTATTCGGCGATCCGGGCTGGGGATTGGAAACTCATCCAGTATTACGAGGACGGTCGCCATGAATTGTTCGACCTCGCTCAGGACCCGGGTGAAAGCCGCAATGTGGCCGCCGAGCAACCACAACGGGTCATGGATTTGTCTCGTCGTCTGGCCGACTGGCAAGGCCGGGTCGGGGCTCAATGGCCGATGTCCAATCCGGACTATCAGGCCCAACCCCTGTCGGTTTCAACCGATGGGACTCTGCTGCTGCATTCGCGTTCCGCTTCCGTGCATGGAACCGTGCTGAGGTATGAGCCAATGCCCTTCAAGGACACGCTCGGTTGGTGGGCTCGCGCCGAGGACTGGGCCGATTGGACCTTGGACCTCACCCAGGCGGGAGTCTTCGAAGTGGAGTTGACGCAAGGTTGCGGGCGAGGATCGGCGGGTAGCCAGATCGAGTTGCGCGTCGCGGATCAGGTTATTCCTTGGACTGTGGAAGAGACGGGGCATTTCCAGAATTTTGTCGCTCGGCGTCTGGGTCGCGTCTCTTTGGGAGCGGGTCGACACACCTTGGCGGTTCGACCCGTCCGCAAAATCGGTGGCGCGGTGATGGACTTGCGTCAGATCCGGTTGGTACCCGCCCGTGGCGAGGCTTTGCCCACCGAGGCCGCCCGAATGATTCGATCCGCACCCCGCATTGTGGTGCTCGGTGACAGTATTACCTATTCCGGTGAGTGGGTGGGGTTTCTGGAGGCGGGCATTCGGCAAATTTACCCCAGCAGTCATCCGGAGATTCTCAATCTCGGTTTGCCCAGCGAGACCGCCTCTGGCTTGTCGGAAGAAGGACATGCGGGTGGCGCATTTCCGCGACCGGATGTGCATGAGCGTCTGGCGCGGGTTTTGAGCCGCCTCAAGCCCGACTTGATCTTGGCCTGCTACGGCATGAACGACGGGATTTACTTTCCCTTGGAAGAGTCGCGCTTCGCCAAATTCCGCGACGGCATGCGGCGGTTGCACGAGGCGGCAGCCCATGAAGGGGTTCGCGTGATTCACCTAACGCCGCCCGTGTTTGATTCCCAGCCATTGAAAGGGCGCACCTTGCCCGCGGGTCTCAAAGCCTATCCGCAACCCTTCGAAGGCTACGATGAGGTGTTGAGTGCCTATTCGCAGTGGTTGGTCGCGCAGCGACTCAACGGGTGGCAGGTGGTGGATGTGCACGGTCCCATGAGAGAATTCCTCAACGCTCAGCGCTCTCAGAATCCCGCGTTCACGCTTTCGGGGGATGGAGTGCATGCCAATCGACAGGGCCACTGGCTCATGGCTCGTGAAGCCTTGCGGGCGATGGGCGCGCAGGGGGCTTGGATGGAGTTTGCAACCTCAGACGAATTGCTTCGGTTGTCACAAAATCCGGGCGATCTATGGGCTCTGATCCAACGCCGCCAGCGGTTGCTCAAGGATGCTGCGTTGACGTATGCGGGTCATCAACGACCTGGAATGGCGGCCGGAAAGCCATGGGAAGAAGCCCAATCGGAGGCCCGTGAAATCCAGCGCCGCCTGAACCCGTGACACGCTGGGTCTCCGCGGAGGCACTTTTGTTCAATTATTTTTGGAAGCTCGCTTGACCGAGAGAGGTTTTGTTGCGAAAACAAATCGGTAGCGACCGGTGACAAAGGGAGATTTCAGATCTCAAAAAACTATTAACTGACTATGACTCAGACTTCTATTCTTGCTGCAGCAGCTGCGCTGGCCCTTTCAACGGCGTCGGTGTTCGCTGGTACCATTTATTCCACCACAGGGACCGGCACCGATATCTACGGTGTGGGCACTTCCCCGGCTAACGGCCACCAAGGCCTTGAGTTCGGCGACCAGATCACCTTGCCGGCGGCAGGTTATCGGCTCTCCACCCTGTCGTTCGACTACTACTCCGCTTCGCTCGGCGGCACCATGAACCTGAATATTTACGCCAACGACGGTGCGTTGATCAACGGTTTCAAGGCTCCCGGCACCGCCCTCTTGAACGTTCCGGGTATTGGCATCTCCCAGGGCTACAACACGGCCACGTTCGATTATGCTCCTTACGTTGCCCAGTACGGTAATTTTGTTTTGCCCAAGGATTTCACGGTGACCGTGAGCTTCTCGGGTGCCTCCACGGGCGCCGACAAGGGCTGGGTGATCGGTGGTGCTGAATCCGCTGTGGGTCGCCCGCACTTGAATGTGGGTCAATCCGGTAGTGATTTCTGGCAGAAGACCGGTTCTGGTAACAACGATTGGGCTCTGCGCGCTTTGAATGGTTCTCAGGAAGCCAATTTCAAGTTGTCCGTCACCGCGACTGTTCCGGAGCCCACCACGGTGGCTCTCGGTGTCGTCGGTGCTGCGTTCGTGGGTGCTGCTGCACTCCGCCGCAACCGCCGCTAATCGGCAACTGCTGGTTCCGTCTTTCAAGGCGCGATGAATTTCATCGCGCCTTTTTCTTTTTGGAAGGCCCTGTTCAGTCGTCCTCGTGCTGGATTGCCAGACCGAGATGGCGGGATGCGCGAATGCGAGAGTGAGTGATAAACCGACAGAGGAATGGGGCGGAATCATTGGACAATGGGCTTCGTGTCGACTTTCATTTAGGAATGCGTTGGATCGGGTTGTTGCTGTCACTGTGCTGGATGGTCGCAGACTGTGGAGTGCGGGCGGAATCGACCACCCAAGTCGAGTTGTGGACCGATGCCTCCACGGCGCGTCCGGGGTCCACCATGACGGCGGCCATACGCATTCAAGTGGCCGATGGATGGCATATTTATTGGCGCAATCCCGGCGATGAGGTGGGTCTCAAGACCCGGGTGGAATGGACCCTTCCGCCGGGCGTCACGGCCGGACCCATCCAATGGCCAGCGCCAGAAAAAACCACCGAAAAGGAATTCGACACTCTGACTTATTCGGGGTCGGTGATGCTCTTGGTTCCGATCGAAATCTCCACCAACCAGACGGCGGGTCCCTGGACGCTCAAGGCCAAGGTTAAATGGCTCGAATGCCATGAGGAATGTGTTCCGGGCAGCGCCTCGGTGGAGACCTCCATTTCGGTGGGCAGCACCGTCGAAGCATCCACCCATGTCGCCGAAATTCAGGCGGCCAGACAGCGGGTGCCGCGCCCAGTTGCCGATGTTCCGATCACCGCGACCTGGGAGACTTCCGAGGAGGCGGCGCCTCGGAAGTTGCTGGTCTCGTGGAAGCCAATCCAAGGAGTCTCAGGATTCGATGTGTATCCCTTCGAGGCCGCCGGTGGGGTGGCAGCGGTGTCCGTCAAAACTGAATGGCTTGAGCCGCAGAATGGGTTCCTTCGCATCCGTAAGACGGTGACGCCGGGCGAATCGGGATGGCCGAACCGGTTGGCGGGGCTGCTGGTTCCTAAGGCTTCCACTACTCCGGCCGAGACAGTTGAATTCAGTGTCCCCATCGTGGCGGCTTCGGCCTCGGCAGGGACACCCTCGGCAGCCACTGCGCCGGCCGAACCAGTGTCCCTCGCTGAGTTACTCCTCAAGTTGTTCTCGGCCTTTGTGGGCGGACTCATCCTCAATGTGATGCCGTGTGTGCTGCCGGTCTTGGCGCTCAAGGTGCTTGGGTTTGTTCAGCAAGCGAAGGAGCAGCCCCGGCGGGTTCGGACGCTTGGCTTGGTGTACGGTGCTGGGGTATTGGCGTCGTTCTTGGTTTTGGCCGGTGTGGCTCTGGCCGTGCAAGCCGCCGGCGGTACGGCCAGTTGGAGCGCTCCCTTCCAGAATCCGGTGTTTCGGGTGCTGATCACGGTGCTCATCACCCTCGTGGCGCTGAATCTTTTTGGTGTGTTCGAACTCACCCTCGGGGGATCGGCCATGCAAAAGGCCTCGGATCTGTCGACGAAGGAGGGATGGAGTGGGGCCTTCTTCAATGGTGTTCTCGCTGCCGTTTTGGCCACTCCTTGCACCGCTCCGTTCCTAGCCTCGGCGCTGGCGTTCGCCTTCCTTCAGCCGCCGTTGGTCATTCTTTTGTTCTTTGTCGCCATTGGTGCAGGTCTGGCCTTGCCGTTTGTGGCGCTGTGTTGGGAACCGGCGTGGTTGCGATTCTTGCCCAGGCCGGGTGTCTGGATGGTGCGCTTCAAGGTGGGCATGGGCTTCCCGATGCTGGCAACGGCCATGTGGTTGTTCTGGTTCACCGCCGGTCGCTTGGGCGAGTCCGGCACGGGCGTGCTGTGGTTTGGGCTATTCCTGGTGGTCTTGGCGACGGCGGCCTGGGTTTGGGGGGAGTTTGTGCAGCGTTCAACCCGTGGACGGGGATGGGCCATGGGCATTGCCGTTCTACTGGTTCTGGCGGGGTATTTCGGATTCCTGGAGCGTCAGTTGGACTGGCGCACGCCGGCGGCTCAAAAGGTCAAGGGCTTGGATTGGCAAAAGTGGAGCCCGGCGGCCGTCGAGCAAGCCCGACGCGACGGGCATCCGGTGCTGGTGGATTTCACGGCCGACAGTTGTCTCAACTGCAAGTGGAACAAGGCGACCGCCATCGAGATCGACGCCACGCGGGCGCGCATCAAGGAATTGGGAGTCCGGGTTTTCGAGGGTGACTTCACCGATGGGGACCCGCTCATCGCCGACGAACTCAAGAAGCACGGCCGTCGGGGTGTTCCCTTGGTTTTGGTGTATTCCGCCGATCTGGCCAAAGCTCCGGAGCTCCTGCCCGTGGTGCTGACTCCGAGCACTGTGGACGAGGCCCTGAGGCGGGCGGGCCAGCGTTGAGGCCTAGGCCGCTTGAGCAGCAATTGCGGGCTGGGTTTGCTCTCGCCACGAGGTCATTCTCGGCCGTGTGAACTCTTCAGGCTGGCACGCCGTGATCAGGACATCGATCGCCCTTGCGACCGCATGGGCTTGTCTCGGAGCCGATCCGGTGCCGTCGCCGCAGACCCGGGTCAGTTATTCGGAAGCCTACGGAAAATCCGGTCAGGCGACTTCCGTCACGGCCGGGGAACTGGTGCGATTTCCACCGGTGCCGCCGGATCGGGCCTCTGAGACTTTCCAAATTCGGAAGGGGTTTCGCATGGAACTGGTTGCCAGCGAGCCTCAGGTGTTGAGTCCGGTGACCCTGGCCTTCGACGAAGACGGCCGCGCCTTCGTGGCGGAAATGATCGATTACTCCGAGCGCCGGGACGAAACCCCGCACGCCGGACGGATCCGGATGCTGGAGGATCTCGACGGCGATGGGCGCTTCGATCGTTCCACGGTGTTCGCCGACAACCTGCCGTGGCCGACGGCCCTGATTTGTTCCCGGGGTGGCCTGTATGTCGGAGCCTCGCCGGACATCGTCTGTCTCAAAGATACCAACGGCGACGGCAAGGCCGATGAGCGACGCGTCGTGGTCACCGGATTCGGCAGCGGGGTGGCTCGGCTCAATGTGCAGGCTCTCTTGAATTCCTTCAATTGGGGGCTGGATCACCGTCTTTACGGGGCCACCGGACCCAACGGAGGCAACCGCGTGGCCCAGGCGGGTGCGGAGGGACCCGGGCTCGATTTGCGCGGGTTGGATTTCAGCTTCGATCCCGCGACCGAGACGATCCGTGCCGAGACCGGAGGCGGCCAGTATGGACTCTCCTTCGATTCGGTGGGCAATCGATTCGTCTCCAGCAACAGCGATCACCTCCAATGGATGGCCTTGGACTGGCCGCATGCCTCGCGCAATCCCTGGGTCGCCTTGCCTTCTCCGCGGGTGAGCATCGCGGCCGACGGGCCTGCCGCCGAAGTCTTCCGGATCAGTCCCGATGAGCCCTGGCGCATTGTTCGGACCCGGTGGCGCATCAGTGGCGTCGTTCCAGGCATGGTCGAGGGCGGCGGGCGGGTTTCTGGCTATTTCACGGGGGCCACTGGAGCGACGGTGTACCGTGGCGACGCCTATGGCCCGGACTTCGTCGACAACGTTTTCATCGGCGATGCCGGGGGTAATTTGGTTCACCGGAAGAAGCTGCATCCCGATGGCGTGGGCTGGGTGGCGCGGCGTCCGGCCGATGAGCAGGGAGTTGAGTTTCTGGCTTCTCGGGACACGTGGTTTCGTCCGGTGCATTTCCAGAACGGTCCGGACGGTTGTCTTTACATCGTGGACATGTACCGGGAGGTCA